>DASQZE010000190.1:0-3706 GCA_035638875.1 Longimicrobium sp. | reverse complement strand
AGCGCTTGGCGGCAAGTGCGACTACCGCCGCCGCGTGCCCGCATCGCGAACATGGATGCGTCGAGCGCAGCAGGTAGAGCGGGCTCCAGACCGGCAGATCCCAGATCTCGGGGATAGGAGACTCCTGGTGGTGTCGCGCGGGGATACGATGGACGGCGTAACGGTCTCCTCTTGCCCCAGGTTTCCGCAACCGTGTCTACCGCCGCTGATAGGGTCCGAGGAGGGTCGCCGCTACTCGGCATCGCGTCCGTTCGAAGCGTCGGGAGCCGGGAAGCCGGGAGTCGCACGTTGGCTGCCGAACTCAAAGTACGCGTCGCCGTATTCCATCAGTGGGCGTGGCCGTGTCCCACGGGGTGGTAGTGCCGCGGAGCGTTCTCCGACCACCAGAGAAGTAGGGTGCAGAGAAAGACGAATACCGAGACCAACAGCAGCACATCCTGCGCTGCACGGCTGGGGGCACGCCGCACACGGCGCGCCTTCCGGGCGAGTCGGCCCACGGCGGACGTCCTGGGAGATGATGATGTGAAACGGGAGACGGGCCCCTGCGAGGCCCGCCTCCCCTTGCGCGCGTGTGGCGACCGCGCGTGTTGTCGTTCGCTCGATTACTCCGCCGCGGCCATACGGGCCGAGGGGGCGGAGAGCTGCGTGAGCTGCACCTGGTTTAGCGGCAGGTGCGCGACGATGGCGCCGTCGCAGCCGACCACTTGCAGGGCACTGCGGGCGGTGTTCACCTCCACGATCTCCCCGCCCTGCTCCATCAGCACCGCCACCTGTGCCATGTCACCCGACTTCACCGCCTCGGTGAGCGAGGTCAGGTTGAACGCCGTCTGCCGCGGACGGACGCAGCGCTGGTGGTTCACGTCCGGGTCCTGCGGGTTGGAGCACGGGCCGGGGCCGCACTCGTTGGGCTCGGGGATGGTGAGCCCGACCGTGGTGCCGTTGGCGGGCACCCGCACGTTCAGCACGCGATGCCCGGGCTGCCCGTTGAGCGTGCACGAAATGCAGTAGTAGCAGTCGTTGGTGGCGATCTGCGCCTCCGCGCGGTCGGCGCCGAACACGCTCGCGAACAGCGCGGCGGCCGCCGACAGGGCCATCCTGGTGATCTTCCGCATGGTCATCTCTCCTCGTGATGGGTGCCCGGCGCGCCACTCGCCGGGCGGGGGTACGAAGCGCGGGCCGATGTGCCGCGCCCCGTGGATCTCGATGTCAGTCTTTCCTTCACGTCATTGGGACAGCGGACGCTCACTGCCGGCGGCGCATGCCGGCGCGCCGTCGAAGGCGGCGTCCACGCGCCAGACGGTGAGCCGGGGGTGGCCGCCGGGGCGGTCGCTCCACGAAACCATCCGTCCGTCGTCCAGGAATCCGGCGATCAGCCCGGGAAAGCGCCGCGACAGCAGCACGCGCCCGCAGGCCGGGTCGATCACCTCCACCATCGTGTCGAACAGCTCCTCGGGGTCGTACTGGGCGGCGGGGTTGCGCCGGGCCAGCAGCGTGTCGGCGATCACCGGGCGGGCGCCCTGCCAGCGCTCATCCGCCACGCGCACCACCGACCACAGGCGGCCGCCCGCGTCCTGGCGCAGGGCCATGAGGATCGGGTGCGGAGCCTGGTCCGGCCGCCAGCGCATGTCGGTGTAGGGCTGGAACCACGGGACGTCGCGGACGAACGCCGCCTGCCGCTCGCCCTCCAGCGACCAGCGCTCGATGCGGTAGCCGGTGAGGTGGCCCGCCCACACGGCGGCCGGCCCGGCCAGCGCCAGCTTGCGCAGGTCCATGGAGTGTCCGGGGATGTCCGCTGCCAGGTCGGCGCCGAAGGAGCGCAGCACGGCGCCGTCCGGGCCGAGCAGGTGCAGCGGGAATCCTACGTTGTCGCGCGTGGCGACCGTGCCCGTGCCCACGGCGCGGCCGCCGCCCAGGAGCAGTCGCATGCTCGCGGGGCGCAGCGGCGTCGGCGTGTGCATCCGCACGACGTTTCCGTCCGGGCCGAGCACCAGGTGCAGGCCGCGCAGGTCGTCCACGAGGTGCGCCGTGTCGCCCGCCGTCACGGTGACGAGGCCGATGCTGAGCGGCAGCGTGTCTCCCGGCAGCGCCGGCTGGAGAGTCCCGGTGAAGCGGCCGTCCGCCCCGAACACCCGCACGGGCACCTGCCAGCCGCTCGCGAGCAGGATGCGCCCGCGCGAATCCGCCGCCCACGACGCCAGCGTCTGGTCCAGCCGCCCCGGCCCCTGCGCGTCGCCGAGCTCCACGACGCGGTGCAGCTCCAGGCGGCATCCCGGACAGCTCGCCTCCTCCAGTCGGACGTCCTGCCCGGCCAGGGTCGCGGGCAGTACGACCAGCGCGCCGACGGCCATCCACCGGACCCGCAGGCGGGGCCCGCGCCGCCGCTCCGGAAGGGGAGTAGCTGCTCCATTTTTACGATATAGATTTATCTTTATCATGTGCATCCACGTTGAAGGTCGTCGTGATCCAGTTCTCACGGAGAGTGCGGAACGCCCGCCTCGCCCATGCGACCGTGCTTACGGCATCTCCGCCGCTTCCGGCTCCTGTCCCGGCACGGAGGCGAGACAGGAGATCCGCATCGGCTCACCCCTGGCGCGCTCCACGTCCGCGATCCACCCCGCGTCCATCAGCGCCCACTGGTCCGCCGAGAGCAGCGTGCGCATGCAGCGCAGGTACTCCACCTGCAACGCTTCCCCCGCTTCGTGCACGGGGCGGATGCGGCGGGTAATGCGGGCGGACGGCTCGCGCCCCACGGCGCTCGCCAGGTACTCCACGTCGTCCGCTGTCAGCGAGTCCACCGCCGCCTCGTACGCGTCCGACATCGCCTCCAGCGCTACGGCCTGCTCGGAGGTGAGGAGCAGCCGGTCGGCGTCGTACTGAAGCGTGTTGCGCATCGGATTCGCCGGCCGGACGGACTGGGCCAGGATCGCCAGCGTGTCCTCCGCGGCACCCGCCTCATGACGGAGCGCGTGCGCCAGCTGGTCGATCGCGATGTGCGGCCAGCTCTTGCCAAGCGTGAACGACGCGGACACCTCCAGCACGAACGGGCGGCGGTACAGCTCCCGCGCAGCCGCGGCGGAGCCGAAGCGCGGGTTCACGTCGTACAGGAACCGGCCGGCGGCGAGATCGAAGCCCCGCACGGAAAGGAGCGTGCGGTCCACCGGCGCCGCGTCCCCCCACCCGCGGCGGCCCGCCGGCCCGTGCAGCAGACGGTCCACGCCGCCGAGGATGTTGTCCGCACGTACGGCGATGCTCATCCCCCGCCCCACCCGCAGCGGGATGCTCGCCAGCAGCTCCGCGCGCAGGTCTGCCGTCCATGGGCCGGTGCAGCTTCCCGCCTCCGCGATCCGCCCCACCTGGCGCGACAGGCACGCCGCCGACGGTGATCCCAGGATCGTCCGCATTCCCTGCGCGATGGCGGGATCGGCCGACGTCGACGGATCGAACACGAACGCGGCGTCGTTCGCCACGCCGTCGCCGTTCACGTCCCCTGCCACCTGCGGGGTAAAGGGCAGCCCGGACTGCGCCCGCGCCGTCACGTGGAGCGTTGCGCCGCCGCCGCCTTCGCGCCCCCACAGCGGAAGTGAGGCGTAAGCCTGCAGCACGTGGGCGGCCTGGAACGGGTTGGGCTGCCAGGCCATGCGGCCTGGATCGCCGCTCGCCGGCGCGCCGTCGAAGGCACGGACGCGGGCGCGGCTCAACGAGCGCG
>DASQZE010000189.1:0-26872 GCA_035638875.1 Longimicrobium sp. | reverse complement strand
AGCCGCCGCGCCACCTCGGGGTCGTACAGGCCGCCGGGCGCCTCGGTGAACGCCTCCGCCGCGTCGGCCGTGATCACGTCGGACCACAGGTAGCTGTAGTAGCCCGCCGAGTACGCGTCGCCGGAGAACACGTGCGTGAACTGGGGCGTGCGGTGGCGCATCACGATCTCCGACGGCATCCCCAGCGACGCCAGCGTCTCGCGCTCGAACGCGTCGGGGTCGATGGTCTGCGTGCCGGCCAGGTGCATCTTCATGTCCATCAGGGCACTGGCCAGGTACTCCAGGGTGATGAAGCCCTGGTTGAAGGTGGTGGTGGCCTTGATGCGGTCCACCAGCACCTGCGGGATGGGCTCGCCCGTCTGGTAGTGCGTGGCGAACCGCTGCAGCACCTGCGGCGTGCTGAGCCAGTGCTCCAGCAGCTGCGACGGGAACTCCACGTAGTCGCGCGCCACGGCCGTCCCCGCCAGCGTGGGATACGTGACGTTGCTCGACAGGCCGTGCAGCGCGTGGCCGAACTCGTGGAAGAGCGTGAGCGCGTCGTCCCACGAGATGAGGACGGGCTCGCCCGCGGCGCCCTTTACGAAGTTGGCGTTGTTGCTGACGAGGGTGGTGACCTCGCCGTTGAACCGCTCCTGCGTGCGGTACGCGTTCATCCACGCGCCCGAGCGCTTGCCGGGGCGGGCGTACGGATCAAAGTACCACAGCCCCACGTGGCGCCCCGTGGCGCGGTTCTTCACCTCCCACACCCGGATGTCGGGGTGGTACACGGGCACGTTGGCCACGGGCGAGAACTCGAAGCCGAACAGCTCGCCGGCCACCCAGAACATCCCCTCGCGAAGGCGGTCCAGCTGCAGGTACGGCTTGACCTCGTTCTGGTCCAGGTCGTAGCGCGCCTTGCGCACCTTTTCCATGTAGAAGCGGTAGTCCCACGGCTGCACGTCCACGGGCGTTCCCTCGGCGCGCGCCACCTCCTCCATGTCCGTGACCTCCTGGCGCACGCGGGCCGCGGCGGGCGTCCACACGGCCTCCAGCAGCTCCATGGCGCGCTCCGGGGTGCCGGCCATGGCGTTCGCCAGCCGCCAGTGGGCGTGCGTGGGGTAGCCCAGCAGGTTGGCCCGCTCCGCCCGCAGCTTGAGGATCTCGGTGATGAGCGGGTTGTTGTCGTGCTCGCCGGGGGTGTCGCCGCGGTTCACGAACAGGGTCCACGCGCGCTCGCGCAGGTCCCGCCGGGTGCTGTAGGTGAGGAACGGGTCGATGGACGAGCGCGTGTTGGTGAGCACCCACGCGCCGGGCATGTTGCGCTCGGCGGCGGCCGCCGCGGCGGCGTCGCGCAGGGACTGCGGCAGCCCGGCCAGCTCGGCCGTGTCGCGCAGCACCATCACCTGGTCGGTTTCGTCGGCCAGCACGTTCTGGCCGAATGCCGTGTACAGCTGCGCCAGGCGCTGGTTGATCTGCGACATGCGCGCCTTGGCTGTGGCGTCCAGGCGGGCGCCGGCGCGCACGTAGTCGGTGTAGTGCCGCCACGCCAGCCGCCGCTGCTCGGGCGTTAGGTTCACGGTGTCGGGCGATTCGTACACGGCGGCAATGCGCCGGAAGAGCGCCTCGTTCTGCGTGATCTGGTCGGCGAAGGCGGCCATGCGGGGGGCCATTTCGCGCTGTACGGCGCTGAACTCCGGCCCGTTCATGGTGGTGGCCCACACGTTGTACGCCGTGGACACGCGGGCCAGCATGCGGCCGTTGCGCTCCAGCGCCTCGATGGTGTTCTGGAACGTGGGCGGGGCGGGATTGGTGGCGATACGCTGGATGTCGGCCAGGGCCTCGGCCATGCCGGCTTCAAGCGCGGGCTCGAAGTGCTCCACCCGCACCTGGTCGAACGGCGGCACGCCGCCGTGGGGTCCGGTCCACTCGGCCAGCAGGGGGTTGTGCTGGGCGGCGGCGGGACCGGCGGCGGCCACGAGCACCAGCGCCGCGCCGGGAATGATGTCGCGCATTCGCATCTCGTCATGATGTTCGGGACATGCATCCGCGCGCTCGTGCGGGCGCGCGGGAGGACCGAATATGCACTGACACCGTTCGGCCAACAAGCCGGGGGGCGAGGCCGATCCCAGGCCGATCCCCCGGCAACGGCGCCGGGAGAGGGGGAGAACGTCGAGAGCGGGAGGAATGGGATCGCGCCGGCAGCGGGCGGCCCTCCCCCGGCCCCTCCCCCGGCCCCTCCCCGCTCGTTCCTCGCGGAGAGGGGAGAAAACCATCCCGGGTGCGGGTTGAGGCCGGCGGCGTGGCAATCACCCATGACGGACAGTCCGCGCAGGCGGACTTCGTGTCGTCGTTGCGGCGAATTCATTCGCTCTGCCTCGTCTTCCACCCCCGGCAAACTGCGCCGGGAGAGGTGGGGGCGCACTCGGGCTCCGCCTCGCGACGGCACTCGCCCGATCACAACCCTCCCCCAGGGTTTTTTGGGGGAGGGTGGGCGAGGTTTACGAGCCCGGGTGGGGGCGCAGCGGGCTCCGCCACGCGACGGATTTCACCCGGTCCTCCATCATCCGCATCCGCCGGTCCCCCCCCGTGATCAGCCCGCGCCGCCGCAGTGGTCATCCACCTCGTAGCCGATCGCGCGGGGGTAATCCTCGCGCGGCACGCACACCTGCACCAGCACGGGGCCGCCGTTCACGGGATCGGCCGCGTCCGCCAGCACGGCCAGCACGCGGTCCAGCTCGGCGTGCGTGCGCACCTCGTAGCCGGTCATGGGTGTGTCCGGGCGGCCGAATACCTCTGCCAGGCGAGGGTAGCGCCAGGGATGCAGCTCGTTGTAGAAGCTGGGTCCCTCGCCGCTGCCGGGCTCGTAGTAGCACGGGTGGACGAGCATCTGCTCGATGCCGTAGAAGTCCCCGTTGTTCATCACGAAGACGACGTTGTCGTGCCGCAGCCGGGTCTGCGTGGAAAGCTCCTGGCACGTCTCCTGGAACGAGCCGTCGCCCACGAACACCAGCGGGCGCTTGTCCGGGCGCGCCGCCTTGACGCCCGTCACCGCGCCAACGGAGTAGCCGATGGCCAGCCACGAGCCCTGGCAAAAGTAGCTGCGCGGCTGCGGCATCTTGAGGTTCTGCGAGCCCAGCAGCGAGAACCCCGCGTCGGAGACGACCACGTACGGCGACGTGGCATCCACCCCGCCGCCGGACGCGGACTCGTCCAGGAACCCGCTGATCCGCTGGAAGAACGAGTCGTACGTCAGCGCCTGCTCCGCGGGCGAGGGCGCATCCAGGTTGGCGATGAAGTCCGCGCGGCTGTCGATCCCCGGCACGCCGCCGCGGTCGGCATCCGCCGGATCTGCATCCACCGCATCCACCGCATCCACGGAGACGGCGCCGCGGGCCTGGTAGTAGTCCGCCGTCCATCCACCCGTCCCCGTGCGCTCCGCCTCGCCGCGGCATGCCACCAGGGCATCGCGCAGGGAAGTGATGAACTCGCCCAGCTTGACGTCGGGGAAGTACTGGGATCCAACGCTCACGCCCTGGTGCGCGGCCACGATCCAGTCCTCGCCCACGGCGCGGGTGCCGCCCAGGTTCTTGGACGTGGTCCACGAGCCCAGGCCGATGCGGCACTTCGCCACGTTCTTGAAGATGTCGCGCACCTCCGGCAGGCTGGCCTTGCCGTTGTACACGCCGTGAAAGAGCGGATGGTTCTCGCTGACGATGGACTTGCCCCCGATGGTGGTGCAGAACGGGATTCCCGTCGTGTCCACCAGCGACGTGAACTCCGCGCGCAGGTCGTAGCGGTCGACCTCTTCCCCGCCCCACAGGATGGGCGAGCCCAGCGCGCAGACCAGGTCCACGGCCGCCTTGACCGCCTTGCCCCGCATCGTGTCGTTCGCCCTGGACGTGGGCCGCGGCAGGGGGACGATGCGGCCGCGCGGGGCCTCGCATTCGCCGGCCCACACGTTCTCCCACACCTCCAGGTACACGGGGCGCCGCTCCGTCAGGCAGGTGGTGAGCAGCGCGTCGATCTGCACGGGAGCCATGCGGCTGCCCGTGACCACCTGCGCGTCCGCCGTCACCTGGCGAAATGCGTCCACGTTGCTGCGTGTGTTGGGGCTCATGTGGCTGGTCAGCAGCCCGATGGCCCGCAGGTTCTGCCACTGCTCGTACGTGGGCGCGCCCGTAATGACGATGACGGGAATCTCCTCCACGTACGATCCGCCCACGGGCTGCAGCACGCTCAGCGCGCCCACGCCGTAGGTCACCGCCACGGCGCCCAGGCCGGTGGCGCGGGCGTAGCCATCCGCCGCGTATCCCGCGTTGATCTCGTTGCAGTTGCCCACCCAGCGGATCCCGGCCTCCACGAGCGGCGGGAGGAACGGGCCCAGGTGGTTGCCGGGCACGCCGAACAGGTGCCCCACGCCCAGCTCCGCCAGGCGCGCGGCCAGGTAGCGTGCCACGGTCCATCCGCCCTCCGGCCCTCCGCCGACGGCATCGACGCCCGCGCCGCCGCCGCTCACGACGCCGCCTCCCCGCCGCCGTTCACCTCCAGCGCCACGCGGACGGCGGATTCCACCGCGCCCTCGATCCACGCGTGCTTGAGCGACGTGTGCTCGCCCGCAAAGTGCACGGGCCCCTCCACCGCGGGGATGTCCATGTGGAACTGCGTCAGCTGCCCGGGCGTGAAGACCGCCGCCTCGCCGAACGCGTAGCGGTTGCGCAGCCAGCTCTGCGTTTGCCCGTGGCCCGTGTAGAAGACTTCGATGCGCCGCCCGTGGATGCTCTGCAGCCCGCGGAGGGCAAAGATGTAGCGCTCTGCGTCGCTCATGGAGTCCCAGCGCGCCGCGTCGTCGGCCCAGCTGTAGCTGGCCAGCACCACGCCGCCGTCGCTGCCGGGGACGGGGTACGACGGGTAGTACAGGAAGCGGTTGGGATTGTCCGTCAGCGACCCGCCGCCGAAGACGTTCGTGGCCTCGCGATCCGGCGCGCGCTGGTGGCGCAGCTCGGCGTAGAACGCCTTTTCGCGCCCGGCGATGCGCGTCTCGTCCACGTCCGGGTCCGCGCCCAGCAGCGCCGTCCGCCCGCTGTCGGACTCCGCCTCGCTCACGTCCTGGAACTCGCGGTACAGGCCGGGGCGCACGGCCTCCAGCTCGCGCATCCACTCCTCTTCCGTGAACTCCCACCAGCGCTTGCTGAACTCCAGCAGCACCTTGGTGGCGCTGTCGTAGTGCAGCTCGATGATGGCCCGCCGCTTCTTGTAGCTGAGCAGCGGGTCGATGATCACGTGCCGCAGGCTGCTGAACGGAATGGTGACGATGGCCACGTCGCCCGTGAACTCCTGGAACTCCGGCGTGCGGGGGCCGGCGCCGCCGCGGTCCTCGTCCGCCTCTTCGCCCACCGTCTTGATCCACACCCGCGGCCCGTCGGGCCCCACGTGCGTGCACTGCCGGCAGCTGCGGCCGGGGTGCCAGTACTCCATCTGCACCAGCCGCCGCCCCATGACGATCTCGTCGCGCAAAAAGGCGAGGAACGCGTACGGCAGCCGCCAGGTGCCGCCCTCGATCTCCCAGTACGTCGCGTTGGGGTTGATGTCGCTGCGCCCCAGGAAGCTGTGGAAGAACGAGAGGGGCAGCCGCGACGTCAGGTTCTCGATGGTCCCCACCGCCTCGATGGTGGCGTCGCTGAAGCCGCCGTGCTCCTTGAGAAAGCCCCACATGGAAAACGCGTCGAAGTCGTAGATGACCCGCGCCCAGCCGTCCACCCACTCCGGGAACGGCTTGTTCACGCGCCGGCCTTCTGCATCCAGGTACGAGTAGTAGTCGCGCACCTTGTCCACGGCGTCGTTCACCAGCTGGTTGGTGGTGATGCCCAGCTGCGGCTGCGGCACCCCGAAGCTGGCGTTGATCTCCGCCGGCCCCGCCGCGTACTCACTCTTGCGCACCTGCAGGCCGTTGACGCGGATCCACGTGCGGTTGCGCTTGACCGGCGGCTCGAAGGGCACGTCCGGCCCGTTGCGCCACTCGCCGCTCCCGTCGAAGGGCGTGTAGGTCACGGGCGGCACGGTGCCGGTGCCCGTGCCCGGCTCCACGTCCACGTTGTAGAACAGGCGCCGCGGCAGCCCCAGCTGGTCCACCAGCGAGAGCGTGAGCGGATGGAAGTTCGGCAGCCGCATGGCGCCCGCCTCCGCGTACTGGCGCCGGTCGCGAAACGGCGCGCCCAGGTCCGGCCGCCACTGGTCGTAGCGGAACGTCTTGAGCCGCCCGCCGATGCGGTTGCCGTTCGCCTCGACGATCGTCACGTGGTGCCCGGCCCGCTTGAGCAGCCATCCCGCCACCAGGCCCGCGATCCCGGCGCCGACGATCAGCACCTTCTTCGGCGCGCTCGTCTTTCCCAGCCCCTCGGGGGAGTTGAGGATCTCCAGGTACTGCTTCACCAGGTCGCGGTCGCCGTCGCCCACCATGAGCAGGGTGCGGGCAAGGCGCTGGCAGGTGGCCCAGCGCTCGGGATCGCTCGGGCGGAAATCCGTGGTATCGGTCATGTGCGAGTGTGGAGAAAAGGGGGCGGATGAACTGCGGGGGACCAGGGGGAGCGCGGCCGGGCCGATCGGGATCGTGGAAGGCGGAGTGGGACGGACGGAGAGGGGCGGAAGATGGGCCGGCACAGGGAAGCTACGCACTTGGCGCCGGAACGCCAGACTTCGGCAGGGCGACGTGCGAGGCAGCGGCAGGCCGGCGGTGGCCCTCCCCCGGCCTCGCTTCGGCTCGTCCACCCCCTCCCGCAAACTGCGCGGGAGAGGGTGAGACGTCTACGAGCTATCGTCGCGGAGGCGAGGCCCGGCACAGGCGGAGCGCCCCCTCCCCGACCCTCCCCCACAAACTGCGTGGGGGAGGGAGATGGATCGGGACCCTGCCGTCGCGGCGCGAAGTTCTCCCCCTCCTGCCCGCGAAGCGGGGGGGGGGACGGGGGGAGGGGGCTCCCGCCCGTACCCGATGCCTGCCTCGCGCGATGCAGTTCTCCCCCTCTCCCGCGCAGTTTGCGGGAGAGGGGGCCGGGGGGTGAGGGCCCCCCGCGAAGCGGGCGCCGTAAAACCCTGCCCTTCCGGGACGATGCAAGCAGCCGCAGGGTCGGCGAATCCATTACGCGCGGAGCACAAGAAATCGAGGACGCGGAGAAAACATCCTCCACGTCCTCGATCTTTTCCTCCGCGTCCTCCGCGTGTTTCACTCGTCGCCGGGCCGGATCGACGGATCAGCGCCGGGCGAGGAAGGCGCGGGCGGCCTGCACCTCGCGGCGGCCGGCATCGGCGGCGCGCATCACCTCCAGCAGCTGCGCGTAGTGCCGCCGCGCGGACACCGCGTCGCCCGCACGCTCCGCCGCCCCCGCCGCACCGAAAAGGGCCCGCGCGCGGTTGGGCTCGCGCACCAGTGTGGCCTCGTACGCGCGCTGGGCCTCCGCCGCCCGCCCCAGCTCCATCAGCAGGTCCGCCTGCAGCTCGCGCGCGGGGAGCAGCGGGCCGGGCGTCACGGGATGCTTCTGCACCGTCTCCTCCAGCGCAGCGGCCTCTTCCGCCAGCGCCAACGCCCGCGCGTCGTCGCCCTCCGCGCGCGCCAGCCACGCCTCCGCCGCCAGCCGCTGGGCGCCCACGATGGTTGCCCAGTACGCCTCGCGCCGGCCCGCCAGCGTGTCGCGCAGGGCCGCGAGTGCCGACACCTCCTCGCGCGCGGCCGCCGGCTGCCCGCCCCGCGCCGCGCCCACGGCCCGCGCAAAGCGGGTGATGGCCTGCACGTGCGGCGCGGCCGCCGGCAGCACGCACAACCCGGCAGCGTCGCTCCACGCGCCGCGCTCCAGCGCGATGCGTGCCTGCATGGCGGCGAAGTTGTATCCCAGGATGGCGTTGTAGAAGCGATCGGGGTTCAGGGTGGACCGCTGCACCACCGCCGCCGCCTCGCGGTCGCGCCCCTGCTGCAGGTACGCGTACACCAGGTAGTCCAGGGGATGCACGGCGGCGTTGCTGTCCGGCTCGGCCGCGGCGGAGCGCCGGTTGGTCTCGATGGATTCGTCCCAGTAGCCCAGGCGCGTAAAGATGTGCGACGGCATGTGCAGCGCGTGCGGCGCCGCCGGGGCGACGCCCGCGTACCGCCGCGCGGCGCCGTCGTACCCGTGGTCGTGCTGCGCGGCCAGCGGAGCAGCCAGCGCGGCGAAAGCGAAGGTCGCGCCGGCGGCCGTGGAGCGGAGACGCGGGCGGGGTGGAGTCTCCATCGCGAGCTCCCGAAAGGATGGTAGCAGTTTAACGTCGACGAGCCTCCTATGATACATCCCTCCATGTCCACAGGACAGCGAACATTCGTTTTCCCTTGCTATCTGCGATGGAAGGTTGCCAGCGATTTACATCGCGCGGGGCCTAGCGTAATCGCGGAAAACGAACGACGGCCCGCGACGCAAGTTGCGATGCGGGCTGGAATTGCAACGTGGGCGGCTTTACAGGGGTGGGCCGAGCGGAGTTATCTGCACGTCGCCTTCAGGGACTGCTTCCAGGCGCAACTCGTGGCCGTGAAGCAGGCCCATGCCGAGCAACGCCATCCCTTTGAGGACACCGATCCAAACAGGGCGCATCTCCCCATTCCACTGGATGAATGCCTCGCAGACGTCGTACACGATCGTACTTCCATCCGCCAGGACTCCCTGCTCCTTCGCGACCGTCGGCGGTTCGAGCGCTGCCGCGATCGAGGAGTGCATCGAGAGCGACCCGTCGAATCCCGTGTCGACGACGAACTCCAGGCGCTCGCTCTGGCCGGTGTGCCCCAGGACGACGAGTTCCACCGTCGCTTCACGAAACTCGTTTACCGTTCCGTAGATCACGAGGGCCGTTCAGGCCGGGAACGAAACCGCGGGCTGAACGTGTGCAGGTACGGTTCACCCACGCGCCGCAGCCAAATCTGCGCGTCCGGATGACGCGCGAGCACGGCTCGTCCCGCCGAAAGTTCATCGGCGGCAATCTCGAATGCGCCGCTGTCCACGTCGATCGCAACGAACAGCCGGTCCTGGTCGGGCGTCGTCCCGGGGGCAACCACGCGGTCGAAGAACTCATCGCCCAGCCGGGCGATCTCGGATCGTGTGTGTGTCATCTTGTTCACGAGGATTGAACATTCTCTGAATGGTGATCAACCCGTGACTCCCCGCCCACCACGACAGCACCGTGTCGCGGGCGGCGGGAGTACCGCGCGGCCGACCCGCTTGTCGAGGGAACAACGCAATCCCGACGTGTCCAGAACGTAATCTGTCGCACGAGACCCTACAGCCGCAGCCCGAAAGCGGTCAGCGCTGAAACAGCACCGCGCTGACGGGGCTTGCGCGGGTGCGCAGCTCGCAATCCGCGCGCGTGGTGAGCAGGCGCAGGTCGCGGGGGCGCGGCGCGGGAGCGGATGCGCTGGGGACGGGTACGACGGCGCGCGCATCGAGCCCCGCGCGCACGGCCAGCAGCACCCCGAGCGCGTAGCGGCTCACGGCTTCCGGCCCCGCCAGGTGCCACACGCCGCCGCGCCGCTCCGCCGGCAGCCCCACGATCTCCCACAGCTGCGCCGCCAGGTCCTCCACGGCGATGGGGCAGCGGAGCTCGTCCGTGAACAGGCGTACGGGCTCGCCGCGGCGCAGCGTATCCACCACCCACGCGCTGCTGCGGTCCGGCGGCTCCGCGCGGACGATGAGCGACGTGCGGATGACGGCCGCGTCCGGCATCTCCGCGCGGACGTGCAGCTCGGCCCGCGCCTTCCAGCGCCCGTACGCGTGCACGGGCGCGGGCTCGGCGGATTCGGCGTAGGGCGACAATTCGCCGTCCAGCAGCGCGTCCGTGCTCATGTACACCAGCGCCGCCCCCGCCGAACGGCAGGCGCGGACGACGCTCTCCGTCGCGCGCAGGATGTCGCGCTCGCCCTCCGCCGCCGAGTAGGCCGTGTGGATGACGAGCGCCGGCCGCACGCGATCGAACAATGCGCGGACCGCCTCCGCGTCCGACAGCTCGACCGGGTGCGATTCCGTGCCATGTACGGGCGACGCGCGGCGGGTGGCGTGCACCTCCACGCCCGCGGGCGCCTGGCGGATGAGCTCGCCGCCCAGCAGCCCGCCCCCGCCGGTGATCAGTACGCGCACAGGGATTCCGTCATGGGAAGAGAAGGATGCGTCACGGTGATTCGCACCGCGTCATGGAAGATGGATGGGCAGGCGTCCGTCGAGGCAGAGCGAATGAATTCGCCGCAGCAAACACACGAAGTCCGCCTGCGCGGACTGCGGAGCTCCGGGCGCGGAGCAACGTACGTGCGGGATCGGGGTTCTCCCCCTCTCCCGTACGGGGCAGGCACCCGAGGGTGACGACAGGCCGTGTACGGGAGAGGGGGCCGGGGGGTGAGGGTCCGCGCGGCTCCGGCGGACCGGTCCGTTGCCGTTGCGTGAGGGATGCGGGCCCGCAGGGCCGGGACCCCGGAGCGGGACGGCACAGCAGTATCGTGCCGGCCCGCGCAGGGGGCTCGGCGCCGTTGGCAACGGTTGTATCGTTGCCTACGGCGCGCGCAGCCCGGCCCGGAGCGCAGCGGAGGGACACGCCCCCACCCTGCCCTTCCGCTCCGTACTTCCCTCCCGCTACAGCCGGTACGCCGTCTGCACCAGGCGCTTCTCTTCCTCGCCCTCGATGAGCGCCTCCACCTCCACGTACGCCTCCAGGCCGCTGCCCAGCAGCTTTTCACGGAACAGCTGGTCCAGCTGAAAGATGCCCGCGGAGTTGGTCATCTCCACGCGGATGCGCACGGGTTTGACCTCGCCGCTCTCGATGTGCACGGCCTCGATGGCCGCCGCGGAGATGGAGTGGATGCTCATGGTCCCCTCGATCCCCATGCTGATGCGCGAACGGCCCTTGGCCATGTCCAGCGCGTCCGCCACCCGCACGATGCCGCCTTCCAGCGTCATGGGCTTGCCGCCGCTGCGGTGGCCGATGATGGCGTGCAGCACCTCGCTGCGCAGGATGGTGGCCTGCCCGCGCGGGTAGATGCCCTCCAGCAGCTCGCGGATGATGGGCTGCGCCACGAACAGCGAGAACTCCTCGTGGTCCTTGCGGTGGATGCTCATCCCCACGTCGTGCAGCAGCGCGGCCAGCACGACCACGACTTCGGCGTCGTCGATGCCCATCCCGTAGTTGATCACCACCGACGGCTCCACGCCGTGCTCCGTGAGCACGCGCAGCAGCTTGCTGGCGATGTTCATCACGATCTTTACGTGCACGGGGCCGTGGTCCGTCATCCCCAGCCGCTCCACCGCGTTCACGTTGGCGGCCAGCCACAGCGCGTACAGCTCCTCGTCGGCGTTGATGCGCGCGATGATCTGCTCCACCCTGGCGTTGCCGCGCGTGGGCACGTTGAGCCCCAGGCGGTGGCTGAACCGCTCTTCGACCGTCCGTCCAAAGGTGGCGCGCACGTCCACCTCACCGATCACGTCCGTCATGTCTTCCTGGTTCGCTGGTGTATCCCGTTGATACCCCGTTGTTTTACGCAGGGTCGGTGCCCGTCTGCGTGGCAAGGAACCGCGCCGCCTCGCGCTCGGCCCAGAACCGCGGCCGGTGCGGCGGGCCGGTGATGAAGCCCACGTGCCCGCCGTGCGGCACGAACGCCTTGGTGAGATGCGGATTGCCGTCGATGGCCGCGTGCGGAAGCGCGGCGTGGTCCACGAACGGGTCGTCCAGCGCCTGCAAGAGCAGCGTGGGGACGCGGATGGCGTGCAGGAACCGCGCGGAGCTGGACGTGGTGTAGTAGTCCTCCGCGTCGCGAAAGCCGTGCAGCCGCGCCGTGACCGCATCGTCGAACTCGCGGAACGAGCGCGCCTGGGTGATCCGCGCCGCGTCCAGCTCCGGGCCGGGCAGCCTGCCGCCGGTCAGCGCCTGCTTGCGCCGGTACTTGCCCACGAGCCGGCCGACGAAGTGGCGCGTGTAGGCGCGGCCCATGAACGAGCTCCACAGCTTGTCCGCGCCGCTCCCCAGGTCGTACGGGACGGAAACGGCAACGGCGGCGCGGATGGCGGATGCGTCCCCGCGCTCGCCCAGGTACTTGAGCAGCTGGTTGGCGCCCAACGAAAAGCCGATCCCCAGCAGCGGGGCGGATGGATAGCGGTCCGCCAGCACGCGCAGCAGGAACGCGAGGTCGTCCGTGTCGCCGGCGTGGTAGAAGCGCGCGGTGCGGTTCATCTCGCCGCTGCACGCGCGAAAGTTCATGGCCACGGCGCGGATGCCGTAGCCCGCCAGCGCGCGGCAGCTTTCCAGCACGTACGACGACTGCGCGCTCCCCTCCAGCCCGTGCACGGCGATCGCGAGCGGCGCGTCGTCACCGGCGGGCGGAGCGCCGTCCACCGTGGCGAAGTCCAGGTCCAGGAAGTCGCCGTCGGGCGTCTCCAGGCGCTCGCGGCGGTAGCGCACGCCGTGCGGCGGCCGCACGTAGCGCCCGGCGATGGTCTGCGCGTGCGCGCCGGGCAGCCACCACGCGGGGCGAAACGGGTGCGGCGTGAACGGGATGCGGTCGGTCATGCACCCAATCTAGCGCCGCGCCCCTTCCCCGTTCCAGCCGTCCGGGCGATAATTCCGTGCGGTGATACAGAGGATTTCCGGAACATCCGCGGGATCGTGACGTAGGCCTTCCGCGGGCGGTGTATCCATCGCGCGCCGGTTCCCAGATCGTTTGCGGATGAGGACCGGTGGCGGTGGCGCCGGCATCCGTCCGGAGCGAATGAATTCGCCGCTGGAAAATCGCGAAATCCGCCTGCGCGGACTCCGGTCCGCCGTCTCCGCGCCGTATCTCCGATTCTCCTTCGCTTTCCAGTGCCGTTGTCCGTACAAACCGCTCCCGCCGTTCAGCCCGCTGCCGCGCCGGAGGCCGAGGTCAGGGCCGCCGTGGCGATGACGCTCGCCGGACTGTGCTACGCGCCGCGCCGCCGCATCGCCGAGCACCTCGCGAATCCCGCGCTGGCGACGGCGGGCGAGTGGCGCATCGTGTGGGGGCCGGTGGAGACGCTGGCGAACCTGGTGTACGTGGCGTACTCGCCCGCCGTCAACGCGTTCTCCGTGGCCATTCGCGGCACCGTGCCCACGCCGGGGCCGGCGCAGCTGCTGAACATCTACCAGGACCTGCACGTGGCGCAGGCGGTGCCTTGGCCGCACCCGGACGCGCCGGACGCCCGCATCGCGCGGGGTACGTCGGACGGGCTGCGGGCGCTGCTGTCGCGGGCCAGCAACGGCGTAGAGCTGGATGCGTTCCTGGAGCACGCCGTGGTCGCCTTTCCCGGCGCGTCGGTCGTGGTGACGGGGCACAGCCTGGGCGGATGCCTGGCGTCCGTGCTCGCCGTGCACCTGCGGCACCGGCTGCCGGGCGTACCCGTGGCGCCGGTGACGTTCGCGGCGCCCACGGCGGGCAACGCGGCGTTCGCGGCGTTCTTCGACGCACTGTTTCCCGGCGCGCCGCGCTACTACAACCGGCTGGACGTGGTGCCCATGGCGTGGGCGGGGCTGGACGGCGTCGCCGCGCTCTTTCCCGATCCCGGCATCCGCTGCCCCTCCGCGTTCCGGGAGACGGTGCGGCTGGTGACGAAGTGGCTGCAGCGGGCGGACTCGTACCTGGCGCTGCTGGGGGCGCCGTGCCTGCCGTTCGAGCTGGTGCAGCTCCCCGTCCCCATCCAGACCCCCCGGATCACGCCCCGCCCGGCACCCGAGCCGGTGCTACCGGGGATGGAGCCTGCGCCTGTGTCGTCCGCGCCGGGCGCGGCTTCGCCGCCCTCGGACACCGCTTGATTTCCTGAGGGAGGCGCCGCCTGCACCCTCCCGTGCACGCACCATGGCGCCGACCGAAGGATCTACCATCCCGCGATCGACGGCCGCCGCGGTGCACGGGCCTTCATGATCGTGAAGACGCGGAGCCGGTGCACGGGAGCGGCGGTCATGCACGGGCGAGTAGATCCTTCGGTCGCGCGCAAAGGCCTGTGCGCGTTGACGTTATCGGGGAGCGCTCCCTCAGGAAAACAATCGCGGGTCGTCTTTGGGTGTCGCGCACGCTTGGCGCAGGCAGACAATGGTGCTTCTCCCCGCTTGAATTCCTGAGGGAGGCGCCGCCTGCACCCTCCCGTGCACGCGCCCTCGCGCCGACCGAAGGATCTGCCATCCCGCGATCGACGGCCGCCGCGGTGCACGGGCCTTCACGATCGTGGAGACGCGGAGCCGGTGCATAAGAGCGGCGGTCATGCACGGGCGAGTAGATCCTTCGGTCGCGCGCAAAGGCCTGTACGCGTTGACGTTATCGGCGAGCGCTCCCTCAGGAAATCAATCGGGGCGGATACCCGGACCCGTTTGCACGGGCTACGTTGTGGTGTCGGCGGAGGCCGACAGTGTGATGTTGTAGCCGCGATTTCAATCGCTCGCCGCTCTGCCGCTCCATGACACCTGGCCACGCGTCCCGCACCCGCCCTTCCGGCCACCGTCTCGATCGCTGATATTCCTGGCCCCGGCCCTGGCTGCCCTGCCCCCACTCCCCGGAATCGGCGTCTTCCCGTGTGGCTTCTTCCCGTGTTCTCGCAGGTGTCGTCGCTGGCGGTGCGCACGTTCTACCGGCTCACCGTGTCGGGGGAGCGGGTGCCGCGCACGGGGCCCGTGCTCATCGTCGCCAACCATCCCAACTCGCTGATGGACCCAGCGCTCGTGGCCGCCGTCGCGGGGCGGCCGGTGCGGTTCCTGGCCAAGGCGCCGCTGTTCACCGATCCCATGGTGGGCTTCCTGGTGCGCGGCTCGGGCGCGCTCCCCGTCTACCGCCAGGGCGACGGGATCGCGGGGAGCAACGACGACACCTTTCGCGCCGTGCACGCCACCCTGGCGGAGGGCTCGGCCGTCTCGCTGTTTCCCGAGGGCACGAGCCACAGCAACCCCTCGCTCGCGCCGCTCAAGACGGGCGCGGCGCGCATTGCACTCGGAGGCGCGGCGCTGCTGGGCCGGGCGCTCCCCATCGTCCCCGTGGGGCTGGTGTTCCGGCGCAAGGACACGTTCCGCTCCGAGGCGCTGGCCGTCGTTGGGCAGCCGGTGGAGTGGGCGGACCTCGCGGACCGCGGCGAGCACGACCACGCGGCTGTCCGTGAGCTCACGGACCGCATCGAGGATGCATTGCAGGCCGTGACGCTGAACCTGGAACGGTGGGAAGACGCGCCGCTGGTGGATACGGCGGAGGCGGTGTATTCCGCGGAGATGCCCACGGACCCGTCGCCCGCGGCGCGCGTCGTACGCCTGAAGCGCACGACGGACGCGCTGGCCCGCCTGCGCCACGAGCGGCCGGGCGAGTGGGAGCAGCTGGCCCGCGCCGTCCACGCGCACGCACGGATGCTGCGGGTGCTGCGGATGACGCCCGTGGAAGTGAAGGCCTCCGCCAGCGCGGCCGAGGCGGCGAAGTGGACCTTTCGCCAGCTGACGGTGCTTCGCTCGCTGCTCCCCATCGCCCTGGTGGGGATGGTTCTCTACTGCGTGCCCTACCGGCTCACGGGCTTCCTGGCGGACCGCGCCAGGTCACCGCAGGACATCCGCGCCACGTTCAAGGCCCTGGTGGGCGCGGCGCTGCACATCGCGTGGACCGTGGTGCTGGCGGTCGCCATCGGGTGGATCTTCGGATGGCCGTACGGGCTGGCGGCGCTCCTGCTGCTGCCGGGGCTGGCGTTCCTCACCGTCGTGGTGATCGACATGTGGCGCCGGGCCAGCGGCGAGGCGCGCCGCTTCTTCGTCCGCGCGCGGCGGGGCGAGGCACTGCTGGAATTGCGGGAACGCCAGCGGACCCTCGCGGCGCGCTTGGCGCAAACCTGGGAGACGGTGCGGGCGTGACGTCCGGGTGTTTCGGGGACAGGATGATGAGTGTCCGGACCCGAATCCATCCCGCGACACATCCCGGTCATCCGGCGCAGGCACACTCTTACTGATCGCGATCAGGTGGATATCTGCCAGGCCAGACATCCGCCTCCGCAGCCACGATACTGCCCCTCCGAAAAAACGCGGATCCCGTCCCCTCGCCGGCAGCAGGCTCACTACCAAGGATCCCAGGCACCCTGCTGCGCGCCTCCGGTCCGCGTCCGG
Source organism: Longimicrobium sp. (assembly GCA_035638875.1). Taxonomy (GTDB): domain Bacteria; phylum Gemmatimonadota; class Gemmatimonadetes; order Longimicrobiales; family Longimicrobiaceae; genus Longimicrobium. The sequence continues at coordinate 10,771 of DASQZE010000189.1, read as the reverse complement.
CCATCGCGATCGCAGCCATCCAGCTTTGCGACGTCCCGCTGCGTCCGCGCAGGAGTCGTGCAGGATGGTGGCCGCCCAGCGAGGAACTCGCCCGGGCACAGCATCCACCTGATCGCGATCTGTAGAAGTGGGCCCTGGCTGGAAGGCCGTGCATTGGAGCCTCCGACAGAACACCCTCCGGTCTGACGCCGGTCAGGCGCGAAAGACGAGGCTGCAGCAGGTCACGGCGCCCTCCGCCTTGGCCAGCTCGTCCGCGGGAACGGTGACGACGTCCATCCCCGCCGCCTCCAGCCGCTCGCGGGTCCGCGGAAAGTCCGTCGGGTAGACGATGCGGTCGCCGACGCGCAGCGCGTTGGCGGCGAACGGCTCGTCCGCATCCACGTCGATCAGTTCGTATCCCGCGAACGCGTCCGCCGGCACCCAGCCGCGGTTGATGAGCAGGCGGCCGTCCCCCAGCGAGGTGACGGCCGTCTTCAGGTGCAGGCATCCGCGCACGGGCACCGCCTGCACCGTGTAGCCGTACCGCCGCAGCGCGTCCCGCAGCTGGCGGATCCCCGTCATGTTGGTCCGCTCCGAGCGGCCCACGAAGAGCGCGCGGTCCACCACCATCACGTCGCCGCCGTCCAGCCGCGCGGGCGCATCCAGCCGCACCAGCTTGCGATGCGCCGCGAGCGCATCGGCCACGGCGGCCGTCTCCCCCCGGCGCGACGCGGCGCCGGGCCGGGTGATGACGGCCACCTCGTCCACCACGATCGCCGTGTCCTCGATGAACACGGAGTCCGGCATGTCGTCGCCCGCCGGCAGCCGGCGGACGTCGCAGCCGAGCTCCGCCAGCGCCCGCTCGTACGCCTCGTGCTGCTCGCGCGCGCGGGCCAGGTCGATGGGGGCACGCTCCAGGTGCGTGAGCTCGCAGTGCTCCAGCGCGGGGCTGATGTCGCGCGTCAGGGCAATCCAGGGTTGATCCGTCATCCGCCGAAGAGCTTTTTGAAAAGGTTGAATCGCGGGTACGATGGGTTCTCGCGGGCCGCGTGCTGCACGGTATGGTCCTCGTCGCGCCCCAGGCGCTTGAGCGTCTCCGGGGACAGCTCCGGACGCTTCGCCACCTCCATCCGCACGTCCCACTCCGGGTCGGCCACGAGGGATTCCAGCGCGGAAACGGGCGTGCGGCGGTGCGCGGCGACGGCCAGGCGCGCGGACCGGTCCTCGCTCCGCGCGATCTCCGACAGCAGCGGGGCCGGCGCGTCGGGATGCTTGGCCAGCGCCTCGTCCAGGTCCGCGCGCTCGCCCGTGGGACGCCCCGCGTTCAGCCGCGCGACGTCGGCCAGGACCTCGGCGGGGGTGTGCGGGTTCTCCGCCAGCGCCTCCAGGACGCCGTCCACGTCGGACGCATCGAGCGCATCCGCATCGCCTGCGTAGTCGTCCGCGAGGCGATGCGCCACCTGAAGCAACACGGTGCGCAGCACGTCGGGCGGCGCCTGCGTGCTGGAGGCGATCCGCTCCAGCAGCCAGCCGCTCCCGGTCTCCACCAGCGACGGCCACGCCGCGGGCGAAAGCGACGGGTTCTCCAGCACGTCCGAAGCGATGGACTCGTCCGCGGCCGCCATCCGGAGCAGCGTGGCCTCCGGCGTCCGCGGGTGCCGGGCGACGGCCTCGCGCACCTCGGTGTCCACGTGCGCCGACAGCGCGTCCAGCCGCGCGGGCTCCGTGGCGGGATCCCTGGCCTGGCGGCGGGCCCGGTCGCGCGCGCCGGGGTCCCTCACCAGGAACCACGGCCGCGTCACGGGCACGGGGTGAAAGACGTGCCACAACCCGTCCGGCAGGTACGCGGCGCCCTGGCAGTATCCGCACTTCACCACGCGCACGCTGCCGTCCACCTGCAGCACGCCGCCGCAGGTCGGGCAGTTGAACGCGACGGGCTGCGCGACGGCGCACTGCACCGCCAGCGTCGCGCCGGCCGCGGGGACCTGCAGGGGATCCTCGCCCACCAGCAGCTGGAATCCTGACAGCACGAACACGGGCGGCGGCACCCGCACGAGCGTCCGCGCCGCGCACGCCGTGCACGCGACGGAGCCCGCATCGGCCGCCGCCAGCGCGTCCTTCGCCGGGATGTCCGCGCCGCACTCCGCGCACGCCGGGCCCGCCTTCTCCACGTCCAGGGAGATCTCGCGCCCCGCCGTCAGGATGGTGCAGGTGCCCAGGTCGTCGTCGCCCAGGACGGCGAGCCAGAACTCGTCGTCAAGCTCGTTGGTCGCGCTGCACGCGGGGCAGGCCAGCCGCGGCACCAGGGCGTTGAGCGGCAGCGGGCTCCCGCACCGGCTGCACGACGTGCGGAGCTGGACGGAGACGATGCGCATGGGCGGCAGGCAGGGGTGCGGTGGTGCGCGACGGCGAGAGCAGGGCCGTGCGCGATGAGCGTACGCCGCGGCGGGCGCGGGGGCAAGGCGGCCTGTTGGGATGGGGACGGGCGTGGTAACGTGTGGGACCGGATCCACACCTGCCCACGAACGTACTGACGGGACCGCTCCGCGCCGATGATCATCTCGCTGGAAGGGCTGGACGCCTCGGGCAAGAACACGCAGCTGCACCTGCTCAAGGCCCGGTTGGCGGAGGCAGGGCGCTCGGTCGCCAGCCTGTCGTTTCCGCGCTACGGCGACACGTTGTTCTCGCGCTTCGTGGCGGAGTACCTGAACGGAAAGCTCGGCGAGCTGGACACGGTGCCCGCGCAGGTCGCCGCCCTCCTCTTCGCGGGGGACCGGATGGAGTCGCGCGGATTGATCGAAGAGCTGCGCGCGTCCAACGACGTGCTGGTGCTGGACCGATACGTGGCCAGCAACCTGGCGTACCAGGGCGCGCGGGTGCCGCCGGACGAGATGGACGGATTTCTGCGGTGGCTCTCGGCGCTGGAGCACGACGTGAACGGGCTGCCGGCGGTGGACCTGACGGTGCTGCTGGAGGTGCCGCCGGCCACGTCGGCGCGGATGGTGCTGCGCAAGGGCGCGCGGGACTACACGGAGCACGCGGCGGATCTGCACGAGCGCAACGAGGCGTACCTGGCGCGCTGCCACGACGTGTACCAGCACCTGCACCGCGAGCAGTTCCGCAGCCATTGGACGGCGGTGGACTGCGTTCACCCCGGCGGCGAAATGCGCCCCGCCGCCGACATCGCCGCCGACATCTGGACGGCCGTGGAGGCGCATCTGCCGGAGCAGGCCTGATGCCGCGCGCCGTCGTACGATCGACGTTGCTGAAGGGAGATCTTCTCAGGATCCCGATGAAAATCAGTACCGCACTGGTGGCCGCCCTGCTCTGCCTGGCCCCGGTTTCCGCTCTCGCCCAGGAATCTACCCAGCCTGAGCGCGTCCGGGAGCCCGCTGAGGTAGAAACGGCCCCCATCCTGCTGAACCCCGGCGCACTCATCGCCGCGCACGACTCGCTGTATCCCGCGGAGCGGCGCAGGGGGAGGCGGCGCGCCATGATGGAGATGAGCTTCGTCGTCGGCCGGGACGGCGTCCCCGATTCCATCGCGATCCTCCGGTCGAGCGACAGGGCGTACGACGCGGCCTCGCTGGCGATCGCGCAACGCATGCGCTTTTCCCCGGCGACGGCGGAAAGCCGGCCGTCCGCAGTCCGGGTGCCGTTCACGATGGAGTGGGGACGGTTCTGGCCGCCGTCGAGCCGGCCGGCCGCCACCACGAACGAACTCTATGGCGACCGCCCGCAGACCCCCGAGGGTACACCGGTCTACGATCTGTGGGAAGTCTCCTGGTTCGGCGAGCCGCCCCGCGTGCTCAATGTGGATGCCCTGCGCGAGGAGCTGATGCGGCGGGCCCCGGGAATTCTGCGGCAGGGGGGCTCCCTTGCCGACGTGATCGTCGAGCTCGTCGTGAACCGGCATGGCGAGATCGTGGATATCCGCATGACGGAGCTCACCGACGCCCGCTTCGCCCAGGAGACTCTGGAGGCTGTCCAAGTTTTACAATTTTCCCCGGGGCAGATGTTCGGCGGCACGGTCGACGTCCTGGTCCGGCTGCCGATCCAATGGAATTGACCTACATCCACCGAGATCACGGACGACGAATGCCGCAGAAGAGCGAGGACCTGCACGGAAACGCGCCCGACCAGTGCCCGGTGGCACTGCTGCTGATCGACATGATCAACGACCTGGAGTTTCCGGGCGGCGAGGACGTGGCCAGGGCGGCGACGGCGGCGGCCGAGCGCATCGCGGCGCTCAAGGCCAGGGCCAAGGAGCGCGGCATTCCCGTCATCTACGCCAACGACAACTTCGGCAAGTGGCGCTCGGACTTTCGCGAGGTGGTCAAGCACTGCCTGGAAGACGGCGTGCGCGGCCAGCGCCTGGCGGAATTGCTGCGCCCCGACCGCGACGACTACTTCGTCCTCAAGCCCAAGCACTCGGCGTTCTTCGAGACCACGCTCGCCACGCTGCTGGAGCACCTGGGCGCCCGGCACCTGATCCTCACGGGCATCACGGCCGACGTCTGCGTGCTGTTCACGGCCAGCGACGCGTACATGCGCGACTACGACGTGCACGTGCCGGCGGACTGCGTGGCCGCGCTGGAGGACGTGGATACGCGGCAGGCCCTGCGCTACATGCAGCGCGTGCTGCACGCGGACGTCACGCCGTCGACCGCGCTGGACCTGGACGCGATGATGGCGCAGGCGAGCGAGGCGGCGGCGTAGGAGCTGCCCGCCGGGGGGCCTCCCCCGGCCTCGCTCAGGCTCGTACACCCCCTCCCGCAAACGGCGCGGGAGGGGGTGTCATACTTCTACGGGATGTGTGCTGGCAGGGCGGAGATCCGCGCGAGGGCGGGACGCCCCCCTCCCCGACCCTCCCCCACAAACTGCGTGGGGGCGGGAGATGAAGTTCAACCTCCCCCAGGGGTTGTTGGGGGAGGTGGACGGAGCCGAGCCCGATCAGAGCGAATGAATTCGCCGCATCGACCACTCGAAGTCCGCCTGCGCGGACTGTCCGTCGCGGGCGAGTGCCACGCCGGTACGGTGTCCACACCCGAGTGAAGTTTCTCCCCCTCCTGCCCGCGAAGCGGGGGAGGGGGCCGGGGTGAGGGGGCTCTCCGCGCCCGCCGGAACTCTGCTCCCCTGCACGGGCCCATCGCCCAAATGCCCTTCGAACCTCCCCCCAGGGGTTATTGGGGGAGGTGTGAGCCTTGGCGAGCGGAGGGGGCGCCTCGGACTTCGCCGACACGCGGGAAATCCGATGGGTATCCTATCAATCCCCCGGCCGCGCCCCGCCTTCGGCCACGCGTTGCAGGAAGGCGGCGGTTCGGGCTTCGTGGCCCTCGAAAGCCTTGGCGCGGTGGCCGGCGCCGGGATAGGGGTGGTACTCCCACACGGCGCGGGGCGCGCGGCTGAATGCATCCACCAGCCGCTCGCTGTGGGAAACGTGCACCTCGGGATCCTCCGTGCCGTGGTGGATCTGCGTGGGCGGAAGGCGGTCCGCGAAGTAGGCGGGCGAGCGGCGCAGCAGGGCCAGCCGCGCCTGGCCGACCGTCGTGCGGCCGTCGCGCAGGGCGAAGAGCACGCTGTCCGCCAGGAAGTTGGCGCCCGGCAGCCCCGGCACCCGCGACCGCAGCGCCCGCTCGCCCAGCCGGCGCACGGCGGGGAGAAAGAAGTCCGTCGGGCCGAAGTAGTCCACCACGGCGTCCACGCGCGGATCGCGCACGGCCATCAGCAGTGCCACGCCGCCGCCCCGGCTGCGGCCCAGCACGGCGATGCGCCCGCTGTCCGCCTCCGGCACCTGCCGCAGCGCCGCGTCCAACAGCGCCATGGTGTCGTCCACGTCGCGGTCCCAGGGGCTCGCGGTGCCTTCCGCGCGGAACCAGCGCAGGGGGCGGATGTACAGCCGCTCCGACCGGAACACGGGCAGCACCTGGATCCACCCCTCCGACACCGGCCCGTCGCGCAGGAACTGGTATCCGCTCGTCCCCTTCTCTCCCCCGTGCGCGATCACGAGGACGGGGAGCCGGCGCCCGGCCACACCCGCGGGCACGCGAACGGCGCCGTAGTGCCGGAACCCGTCCACCACGTGCGACAGCACGAGCGTCCGCGCTCCCCCGCGTCCGTCGTCGCGCCACTCCACGCGCACGTCCGCGGCGGCGGGCGCGCGCGCGGCCCACTCCGCCTCCACGGCGCGCATCTCCGCCTCCGTGGGCGGGGCGAAAAGCGCGTCCGCCAGCCGGCCGGCCTCGGGCGCGGGAAGGCGCGCGACGCAGCCAGCCGTCGACAGCAGGGCCGCGGCGGCACAGGCGCGGAATCGCGGGAAAGATCGCATCCCCATCCCGTGCCTCAACATCCGAGCCACCGCGGTCCCCTCGCTCACGGGCGGGGGCGGACGAGCTTCGCCTGGAACTCGCCCTGGAAACGGGCGCGGGTACCGGCCGGGGCCGAACCCGCGTGCGCGTCCGCGTCGAACTCCACGCGACCCGTTACCGTTTCGCCGCTCACCGCCGTCACGACCAGCGTACCCGTTTCCGCGGGCGGAATGGAGTACGTCCCGGTGATCACGTCGCCCCCCAGGATGTAACGCATCACGCCGGCCGCCGGACCCAGCGCGTACTCCCCCGGCCCCTGGAAGTCCGCCACCGTGACGGACACCTCCAGCGGGCTCATTGCCCCGCCGGGCGAGCTGCCCCGCAGGTACAGCGAGTCCCCGTAGACCTCGGCTTGGGCATTGCCCTCGAACTGCTTGCCCCCCCAGGAGAACGTGAAGCGGCCTTCCCGCGCGGGCGTATCGGTGGCGGATTCGCAGGCGGCTACGGCCACCAGCGCGGCCAGGCAGACGGTGCGGAGCATGGAAGGGGGGTGCATCGGGTTCTCCGGATGGTGGGTGGGATGAGCACGCGCGCGGCGCGGTCATCCACAGAACGCCTCCGATCCGCGAATCCGGACAAACGGATGGTTTGTGCATGGGAGAGACACCGGCCTGAGGCGAGGCACCAGCCACGGGCGGGTAGATTCCTCACTTGTTCCTCGCTCGGAATGACCGTTCTGGGGGCGGTGAGGAGTCGAGCCTGCGGGTGCGTCAACGCCTCCTTTCGTGGTGACCGTTCGTGGCGCGGCGGATGAACGAAGCTCCGGCCTGGACGCATAGACGGCGGACGGATGGGCCGGTCTCTGGCGACAGGGATGCCGGACCCTCGCGAACGGGCGACCGAAGCGCGAGATTGATGCGGACTGAATCCAACGTCCGCCCCAGGGCTCCGCCCGACTCCATACCGAACCAACCGCGCACCGTCCGCCACCCCGCCCCCGCGGACGCGCGCCGCCCTCCATCTGCCGAACCGGAATCCCGAATGCCGCACCAGGACCTCGCGCCGCCGCCGCCCGCGTCCACGCGCCCACCGCACGTCGTAACCCCGCTGGCGGTGGGGAGCTGGGTGCTGTACGACCTGGCGAACACCATCTTTTCCATGGGCGTGGTGTCACTGTACTTCTCGCTCTGGGTGCGCGACCAGGTGGGCGCGGACCGGGCCGACAGCACGTACGGCCTGCTGACGGCCGTGAGCATGGCCATCACCTTCGTCATCGCGCCGCTGCTGGGCGCCATGACGGACCGGGCGCGGCGGCGGATGCCGTTCCTCATCACCAGCACCCTGATCTGCGTGGCCTTCACGGCGGTGCTGGCGCGGATGGGGTTCACGGGCACGGCCCTCTGCTTCATCATCGCCAACGCCACGTACCAGGCGGGGCTGCAGTTCTACGACGCGCTGCTGCCGGAGGTGAGCACGGAGGACAACCGGGGGCGCATCGGCGGCATCGGCGTGGGGGTGGGCTACCTGGGATCGTACGTGGCGGTGGGGCTGGGCATGGCCTTGGGGACGAACAACAAGGCACTGCTGTTCACCTGCATCGCGGCGGCGTTCCTGGCGTTCTCCATCCCGTGCTTTCTGTTCGTCAAGGAGCGCGGCAACCCGCGGCCGCGTCCCATCAACTGGCAGATGGTGCGCGAATCCACGGGCGAGACCATCCGCACGCTGCGCGAGGGCGACCGCTATCCGGGGCTGATCCGCTTTCTCGTGGGACGTGTGTTCTACACGGACGCCATCAACACCGTGATCGCCATCATGGCGCTGTACACGGTGAACGTGGCCGTGAGCAGCGGGATGACGGAGGAGCAGGGGCAGAACCAGGCGCAGCTCATCATGCTGTGCGCCATCACGTTCGCCGTGATCGGCGGGTTCGTGTGGGGGCGGATGACGGACCGCATGGGCCCCAAGCGCACGCTGAACCTGGTGCTGTACGCGTGGATGGCGATCTTCACGGGCGCGGGGCTGGTGGGGATCGTGGGGCTGCCGCTGTGGTGCCTGTTCGTGGTGGCGTCGGCGGCGGGGTTCTCCATGGGCGGCATCTGGGCCGCGGACCGGCCGTACATGCTGCGCCTTACGCCGCCCGCGCGCATCGGCGAGTTCTACGGATTGTACGGGATGGTGGGCCGGTTCTCGGCGATCACGGGGCCCATCATCTGGGCGGGCGTCACGGGATTGACGATCCAGCGGTGGAACATGGAGCCGCGCGTGGGCCAGGGGATCGGCGTGCTCGTGCTGCTGACGATGGTCATCATCAGCTGGCTCATTCTTCGCCCCATCACCGACGAGCCGCGCGTGTGGTCGGCGGCGGACCGGGGGGAGGATTGAAGGCAAGTGCGAAAGTGCGGGCATCCAGCCTGAGCGGCTAAAGCCGCCGCAACAACTGCGGAAAGGCCTCAGGAGCACGGGAGCAGGAGCCCCGGCCACACCGGAAACCGGCATCGTGCACCGGGGCCGAGTTCCGGCCAAACCGGAAACCGGCATCGTGCAGCGGAGCCGAGATCCGGCCAAACCGGAACCGGCATCGTGCACCGGAGCAGAGTTCCGGCCATACCGAACACCGGCATCGTGCACCGGAGCAGAGACCCGACCTGAGCGGCTAAAGCCGCCGCTGGGACAGCGGTAAGCCCTGTCTCGCGCTGACGCGCTCTGCGAACAGGGCTTCAACTGCGTTACTGCAGCCCGCGCGTACACAGGCCCTGGTTGCGCGAGCCCCGCCACGGTGCAGCGGATGTCAGCGCGGCGGGGCTGTCGGCGAAGGCCGACATTGCGGGGTCATTGCCGCGAATTCATTCGCCGGGGACGGGGCCCAGCTTCGGGGCACACCCCCCCGCCCGCGCACGAATTCTGCCCGGCGCGACCTTCGCCACGGTGCACAGAATGACAGCGCGGCGGGGCCGTCGGCGAAGGCCGACATCACGTTTTCGGTGCCGCGAATTCATTCGCCGGGGGACGGATGCCCGGCCGCGCCGCTATCAAGCCGAACCGCGGCGGCACGGCACCTTCAAAACCGCAACGACCGACGGACGAGAATCGAGGATGGCGGACTGGAAGAGCTCCATCGGCAAGTTCGTGCACAAGGTGGAGCAGAAGCTGGACGAGAAGCGCGAGAAGCTCGGCCTGATGGGCGGCGACGGCTCGGCGCGCATCGAACCGTACCGCGGCTACGGCTGCCCGGACCGCGCCTACCTCAAGGGCCGCGTGGTCCGCGGCGCGCCCATCCCCGCCGCGTCCGAGGACTCGGGCGTGGTGATGAACATGGCGGCCATGATCCAGCGCTTTGAAAGCGACGAGGTGGCCGGCGCACGTGTCCGCATCCACCACCCCGGCGGTCCCCTGACCGTCACCACGGACGAGGAGGGCTTCTTCGAGGCGTGGATCCATCCCCGCCCGGAGTTCGACGCGGCCTCGCTGTGGCACACGCTGGAGCTGGAGCTGGAGCATCCGCCCGCGCACGCCCCCGTCACCTGCAAGGCGCAGCTGCTGGTGCCGCCGCCGGAGAGCGCGTTCGGAGTCATCAGCGACCTGGACGACACGGTGGTCAAGACGGGCGCCACGTCGCTGCTGCGGATGGCGCGCACCACGTTCCTCTCCAACGCCCGCACCCGCGTCCCGTTTCCTGGCGTGGCGGCGTTCTACCGCGCGCTGCAAAAGGGCGCGGGGGAGTCGCCGTTCAACCCGGTGTTCTACGTCAGCAGCAGCCCGTGGAACCTGCACGACCTGCTGACGGAGTTCCTGATGCTGCAGAAGATCCCCCTCGGCCCGCTGATGCTGCGGGACTGGGGGGTCAACGCGCAGGAGTCCATGCCGAGCGGGCACGCGGGGCACAAGCTGGGGGCCATCCGCCGCATCATGGACTTGTTCCCCGCCCTGCCGTTCATCCTGATCGGCGACAGCGGGCAGGAGGACCCCGAGATCTACCACCGCGTGGTGCACGACTACCCGGACCGCATCCTGGCCGTGTACATCCGCAACGTCACGCCGCACCCGGAGCGCGTGGGCTCCATCCGCAAGCTCGCGGACGAGGTGGAGAAGGCCGGCAGCACGCTCCTGCTGACGGACGACACGCACGCCGCCGCCGTCCACGCCGCGCAAAAGGGGTGGATCACGCCCGCGGCGTTGGAGGAGGTGGCGGTGGACGTCGCGCGCCAGCAGCCCACCAAGCCCGCGGAGGCCGGTACCGCGTCCGTGAACCGCTCGCTCAGCACGGAGGGGGAGAAGACCACGCCCTGACGCGCCCTTCTTCCACGAAGCACCACGCCCGCGTCCCGGTATCCGGAACGCGGGCGTGGTGCTTCGTCGGGCTGATTGACATTGGGCACACCTTGTGCACCCGCCCTTCCGCTCTCGCCGGGCAGGTTGCCCGCGGGCAACTCAAGAAGGAATGTGGTCATGCACGAAGGAAAAGACTTTCTGCGGGCGCAGGTGAG
>DASQZE010000188.1:0-8145 GCA_035638875.1 Longimicrobium sp. | reverse complement strand
CGAGGAAGATGACGGGGTCCTCGGAGCGGATCGCGGTGCGGAGCAGCCCCGCGGCATCGATGGCGGTGGAAGGTAGGACCACGCGGATCCCGGGGCAGTGCGCGAAGATCGACTCTCCCGTCTGGGAGTGGTAGATGCTGCCGCCCTTGAGGTAGCCGCCGTACGTGGTGCGGATGACGACCGGCGACGCGAACGCGTTGTTGGAGCGGTAGCGCATGGTGGCCAGCTCGCCGCGGATCTGCATCATGGCGGGCCAGATGTAGTCGAAGAACTGGATCTCCACCACGGGCTTGAGCCCCCGCACGGCCATCCCCACGGCCCGGCCCACGATGTTGGCCTCGGCCAGCGGCGAGTTGAACACGCGGGTGCCGCCGAACTCGCGCTGCAGGCCGGCGGTGACCTTGAACACGCCGCCCTTGCCCTTGACCTGGTCCAGGATCTCCTCGCGGGAGACGTCGGCCACGTCCTCGCCAAAGACGAAGATGCGCGGGTCGCGCCGCATCTCGTCCTTGAGCGTGGCGTTGATCAGGTCCACCATGGTGGTCTCGCCGCCGGAGGGGCGCGGGTCGTCCTCCGTGTCGAACTGCTCGGCCGTGGGGTCCACGTCCGGCGAGAACAGGTAGTGCATGGCCGTGGACGGGTCCGGCTGCGGCGAGGCGAGCGCCTCGTCGGTGGCCTGCTGCACGGCCTGGTTCACCTCGGCGTCGATGCGGTCCAGCTCCTCCTGCGTGACCATCCCCTCGCGCAGCAGCCGCGCGGCCGTGCGGGTGATGGGGTCGCGCTGCGCCTCTTCCTGCCGCATCACCTCGGTCTTGTAGAACTTCTCGTCGTCCGACAGCGAGTGGCTGTACGGGCGGATGACCTTGGCGTGCACCAGCGCGGGGCCCTGGCGGGTGCGGGTGTACTCCACGGCCCGCCCCATGGCCTCGTAGCTCTCCCACACGTCCGTGCCGTCGCACGTCTCGATCAGCAGCCCCGGAAAGCCCGTCACCAGCTTGCTGATGCTGCCGCCGGCCGTGTTCACCTCCACGGGGACGGAGATGGCGTACTCGTTGTCCTCGACGATGTAGACCACGGGAACGCGCAGGTTGCACGCGGAGTTCAGGCTTTCCCAGAACTCGCCCTCGGAGGTGGTGCCGTCGCCCGTGGTGACGAACACCACGTCGTCGCCGCGCACGCGGGCCAGCTCGGCCAGCGGCTCGCCCAGCTTTTCGGCGCGCAGCGAGGCCTCGGCGGTGCCCACGGCGTTCAGGAACTGCGTGCCCGTGGGCGACGAGGTGCTGACGATGTTGAGCGCGGCGTGCCCCCAGTGCGAGGGCATCTGCCGCCCGCCGGACGAGGGGTCGGCCTCGGCGCCCACGGCCTGCAGCAGCATGTCCAGGGGGGTCATCCCCAGGCCCAGGCTGAAGGCGCGGTCGCGGTAGTAGAAGTAGAACCAGTCGTAGCCCGGGCGGGCGTGGGCGGCCGCGGCCACCTGGATGCCCTCGTGCCCCGCGCCGGAGATCTGGAAGAAGATCTTGTTCTGCTGCTTGAGCTGAATCTCCTTGTCGTCCAGCCTGCGCGAAAGGAGCATGGTGCGGTAAAAGCCCAGCAGGGTCTCGCGCTCGAGTCCCGCGCCGGCCGCCGCCTTCGGCTTCTTCTTGGTCGTCGTCGCCATGGTGAAGTCGCGATGGAGCATCATACGTCGGCCGGACGCGGATTCTTTCAGCGCCCGGACAAAAGCCCGCACAAAGTAACCCGGGGGCACTTTCGGGGCCAGACTCGTCGTCCCGCCCCGGCCGGTGGGCACGGTGCTGCGAGTGGAACCTGGGACGCGGCGGGCATCCGGGGTCCCGATCCGCCACACACATCCCGATCGTACCAGGCGAGCTGCCGCTTGTATTCAGCCGTAGCGAATATGAAACTTTCGCATCACGGCGTGAGTATGCCGATGTGTGCCCCTCGCACACTGCGGAGCGCGCGATCCACACAGATGCACCGGAGCTCCCCATGCGAAACCAGAAGCTGCGCCTGGACCTCGAAGAACTGTCTGTCGAGTCGTTCGCCCCCTCCGACCAGGCGGAGGCCCGGGGCACCGTCCACGGGCAGGAGACGCAGGTCATGTACGATTGCTTCCAATCGCAGCTGGGTAGCGGGTGCCTGACGCGGTGCGACGCGAGCGACTGCACGTACTGCAACGGCGGAACGGGGGGCAACTCGCCGGTGGGAACCCTCGCGGGCGCCACCTGCAACGCGATCTGTCAGCCCAGCCCCGTCATCGAGTAACGGGCGGCGACGGAAAGCCGGCCCCGTGCTAGGACCGCACGGGGCCGGTTTCGTCCCCGTCCGGTGCCGTTCGCTTCCCCGCCCTCCGCCTGGCCGCCAGCACGACGGACAGCACCACCACCAGCGCAACGAACGCCAGCCAGCCGTCCACCAGCTTGCGCGTGCCCCAGAACCATGGGTCCGCGCCCTCCACCGACGCCGTGGCGAATCCGTAGAACTTGAGCCAGAAGATCCACCCCGCGTGGATGCCGACGGACGCCGTCAGGTCGCCCGTCCACTGGTAGGCGAGGCCCAGGATGACCCCGGCGAGCGTGAGGTTGAGGAACGCGGGGATGAGCGTGTGCAGCTCGGCCATCCCGGCGAGCATGGTGGGCAGCACGCGCAGCCCGCTCAGCCAATCCACCGTGGCGGGGTTCTCCGGGCGCCCCATGAAGTGCACGATGGCGTACACGGCGCTGCTCCACGCCAGCGCCGCCGGCCAGCGCATGGCACGCCGCAGCCCGCCGAAGATGGCGCCGCGAAAGAGCAGCTCCTCGATCACGGCCACGATGAGCGCCGTCGCCAGCGCGCCCACGAACTGCCCCGCGAACTCGCCGGGATCGCGCGGCTTGAGGGTGCGCCCACCGGCCGCCAGCGCGATCAGGCAGACCATCGCCAGCGAGACGAATCCCAGCGCGAACGAGGCGCCGAAGCGCTTCCAGCGGATGCCCCCCTGCGGCACGCCCGCTTCGCGCCAACTGCGGATCCCCGCCCCGCGGATGTACAGCGGCAGCCCGATGAGCGCCGTGAGCATGAGCGCGCGGTTCACGTACCGTGCGAACGGCATCCGCGCCACGGATTCCAGCGCGGGCACGCCCTCCGCCAGCGCCCGCACCCCCAGGTACAGCCACGGCGCCAGCAGCGCGCCCCCCGCGAACACGGCGAGCAGGTACAGCGCCAGCGCGCGGACGGGAGAGCCGTCCCGGGGAGAATCGGGTGGATGCGGATTCACGGAACGATCGGGTATCGATGGAAGGGCCGAGCCCAGGGCGAGCGGCTGAAGCCGCCGCAACAACCGCGGAAAGCATTGCAAACTGCGCAAGGCTTCAACAACGGAACTACGCCGTCCCCGCGTGGCACTCACCCGTCCCGGACAGTTCGCGCAGGCGGACTTCGCGAATTTCCAGAGGCGAATTCATTCGCTCGGCGCGGAGCCGGCTTCACAGGCTTGATCCTGGTGATACCATTCGCGCGCGGAGCCAGCCTCACAAGCCTGATCCCGGCCTAACACCGTTCGCGCGCCGAGCCGGCTTCACAGGCTTGATCCAGGCGATATCACTCATGCGCGGAGCGGGCTTCACAGGCTCGATCCAGGCGATACCATTCGCGCGCCGAGCCGGCTTCACAGGCTCGATCCAGGCGATACCGTTCGTGCGCGGAACCGGCTTCACGGGCTCGATGCTGGCGATACCGTTCATGCGCCGAGCCGGCTTCACAGGCTCGATGCTGGCCCATAACCATCCGCTACCATCCGCGCGCGAGCCAGCCTTACGGGCTCGGCCCAACCGAATCCGTGCGGAGCCCGATTCGCGGACCGATCCTGGCCGTTTCATCCGTCCGCCCGGACCCCGGCTTCCCTGGCGTGATCGCCACCGGCGCTCCGCACGGAAGTTCGGGATACTACGCCCTCCGCCGCGCCTGCGCGAGGCGAAACACGGCGGCGATCGGCCCCGCGCGCGCGATGTTCCTTGCTTCATCCGTCATCTGCTCCATATTTCCCGTATCCCCTTCGCTCGCCACCGGTGCCCGGAGCACACGATCCAGCCGCTCGCCGACCCCGCGGGTGACGCATCCGCCTCGCCCGTTGCAGAGGGCGTGTGGCGCATCACCACCCCCCTGCCCTTTCGCCCGCCGGAGGTGCACGCATACCTGGCGGCGCTGGACGGCGGCGGATGGATGCTCGTGGACGGCGGGCTGAACACGGACGACGCCTGGAACGCGCTGGAAGCCGGCGTACGCGCGGCGCCGGGTGGATGGGACGGCATCCGCATCCACGTGGTCACGCACATGCACATGGACCACGTGGGGCTGGCGGCGCGGGTGCGCGAGCGAAGCGGGGCGGCGGTGTGGATGGGGAGGCTGGACGCGGAGCGGATGGCGCACGCCGCCGCGCACCCCGACGAGGAGGCCGAGTACCGCGCCGCCCTCCTGCTCCGCTGCGGCGCCCCGGACGAGATGGTGCGCGCCCTGGAGGAGATGCGCCGCGGGGCCGATTCGCTCGCGCCGGCGGTGACGGTGGACGGGATGCTGGACCGCGACGAAGGCGAGATCCCCGGCGCGCCGGGGTGGCGCTTCGCGTGGACGCCGGGGCACACGGCCGGGCACGTCTCGCTCTTCCGGCCCGCAGACCGCGTGCTGATCGCGGGGGATGCCGTGCTGCCGCGCATCACCCCCACGCTGGGCGTCAACCGGCAGCGCACGGATCCCGTGGGCGACTACGCGGCGGCGCTGGACCGGCTGCTGGCGCTGCGGCCGTCGCTCGTCCTTCCCGGGCACGGCCGGCCGCCGGAGGACGGGATGGAACGTATCCGCGAACTGCGCGTGGCGGCGGACGGGGAGACGGACACGGTGGCGTCGCTGCTGGACGGGGCGGGCCGCACCTGCTGGGAGGTGGTGGAGGCGCGCTACCCGGGGCGGGAGATGGGCGCTCCCACGCGGATGCTCGCCCTGCGCGAGACGCTGGCGCACCTGGACCGGCTGGCGGCCGCCGGTCGCGCGGCCGTGCGGGACGACGGCGGCGCGGCGCGGTTCGCCCGCACGGGCTGATTTTCCGTATCGACTGAGAACGGGGTACGCGGCGGCGGAACTACCGCGCCGTGGTGAGGACGAGCCGGAGGGAGCCCAGATGCGTCTCGTGTGGATCCTGGTTTTGCTGATCGCGGCGGTGGTGTTCGTGCGGCCCCTGCGCGAGCGGGCGGTGCCGCACGTGGAGTTCGCGCTGAACCCCCTGTACGAGTGGCAGGCCAAGAACCGGGTGAACGCCATCTCCCGCGAGCTGGTGCGCGCCCGCGCCGAGGGCACCAGGTTCCCGCGCCCGCGCGAGTTCCAGGCGTTCCTCACGGAGCGCGAGGGGGCCGAGGCGTCGCTGGACCCCTGGGGCGAGCCGTACTTCCTGTTCCGCGACCGGCGCTCGTTCCGCGTGAGCTCCGCGGGGCCGGACCGGCTGGCGCACTCGGAAGACGACATCCACTCCACGCCCGCCGTGGCGCCCGAGCCGGAAAAGGACCCGCGCCGCCGCCGATAGACGCATTCACACATCCGATACGGATTCATCATGCTCAAGGTAGGGCTTACGGGAAACATCGCCGCCGGCAAGTCGTCCGTGGCCGACGTGTGGCGCTCGCTGGGCGCCACCGTGGTAGACGCGGACGAGCTGTCGCGCCAGGTCGTCGAGCCGGGCACGCCGGCGCACGCGGCCATCGCGGCGGAGTGGGGTCCGTGGGTGCTGGAGGAGGGCGGCGGGCTGGACCGCGCCGCCCTGCGCCAGATCGTCTTTGCCGACCCGGATGCCCGGGCGCGGCTGGAGGGGATCGTGCACCCCGCCGTGGCCGCCCTGCGCGACGAGCACTACCGCGCGGCCGAGTCCCGCGGAGACCGCCTGGTCGTGGCCGACATCCCCCTGCTGTTCGAGGTGGGGATGGCGGACGAGTTCGACGTGGTGGTGCTGGTGGATGCGCCCCCCGAGCTCCGCCTGGCGCGGCTGGTGGGCGACCGCGGGATGGACGCGGACGAGGCGCTGCGGATGATCGCGGCGCAGATGCCCAGCGAGCTCAAGCGCGCGCGGGCGGACCACGTGATCGAGAACAACGGCACGCGCGGCGACCTGGAAGACCGGGCCCGCGGGCTGTGGCGCGAGCTGGTGAAGCGGGCGGAGGCCGGTGGCTGACACGCGGATGCTGCGGGTGGACATGCACGTGCACACCCGCGCCAGCTACGATTCGCTCAACGACCCCGACGGCATCATCCCCGCCATGGACGCGGCGGGGATCGACCGGGTGGTGCTCACGGACCACGACGAGCTGGACCTGGCCCTGCGCCTGCAGGCGCGGCACCCCGGCCGCGTGATCGCGGGCGAGGAGGTGCGCACGGCCGAGGGGCCGGACCTGATCGGCATCTTTCTCACGGAGCGCATTCCCCGCGGCACGCCCCTGCGCGAGACGTGCGAGCGCATCCGGGCGCAGGGCGGCGTGGTGTACGTGCCCCACCCGTTCGACGTGCGGCGGCGCGGCGGGGGGGAGCACCACCTGGCCGCCATCGCGGACCTGGTGGACTGCGTGGAGGCCCACAACGCCCGCACCTGGGGCACCGGCGTGAACGAGGCGGGCGAGGCATGGGCCGTGGCCCGCACCCTGCCCCTGGGCGCCGGGAGCGACGCGCACACGCTGGGCGAGATCGGCACGGCGTACGTGGAGGTGCCCGCGTTCGAGCTCCACCGCGCGTCGTTCCTGGACGCGCTGCGGGCGGGGCGGGTGGCCGCGCGCGGGACGTCGTCGCAGGTGGTCGCGGCGTATTCGGCGTATGCGAAGGTGCGGAAGATGGTGTTCGGGGGCGGGTAGGAACTGCGGGTTACGGGGGACAGGTTACAGGTTACATCCACCAACTGCAGGGATGCGTGGAGGGATGATGAGCAAGCGGATGCTCCTGGCGCTGGTGATGATGGTCTCGGCCGCGGCGTGCGGCGGCACGCAGGGCGGCGACGCCCCGTCCGCGGAAGGCGGCGCCCGCGCCGACAGCGCGCAGTCCGACAACGCCGGACCCAACGGCGCGCACACGGGCGGGTGATCGGCGGACCGGTTCGGGCTGATCGGGCAGGGGGAGAGGCGGACATCCGTCCCGGGGGAAGTGCCGCGGGACGGGGCGGAGCACCGGCTCGGCCGGGTAGATTCCTCGGTCGCGCCGGAGTGACGTGAGTGGGCGGCTCGGGACGGCGCTCCCTCGGAATCCGATGCAGGTCGAGCAGTTGAAGCCCCGTTCGGCGAGCGCAAGCGAGCCGAGACGGGGCTTATGGCTTTCCCAGCGGCGGCTTTAGCCGCTCAGGGCCCGCGAGATGCCGACCACCCGCCACGATCCCGCCTGGTGGACCGAAACGGGGCTTCTGGCCTCCGAGCAACGGATTCAACCGCTCAGGATCCGCGGGGTGCAGGGTCCCCGCCTCCATCCGGCGCGGTGCGGTCGTCGGGAAGGCCGACGTGCAGGTCGGCTTCCATGTCGGCCTGGTCGCCGGCGCGGCCTGCGTCGTTGCTGCCGCCCATCGCCCCTTCCATCGGCGGCGACGGGTTGGCGCGAAGGTCGGCGCGCCGCGCCTTCTCGGCGTCCTGCGCGGCCGGGCTCTCCGGCGGCGCGCCGATGCCCTGCCGCATCGAATCCAGACGTTCGTCGGGCATCTGCCTCTCCCCGTGCAGGTTGCGTGGACGGAGCGCCCGTCGCACGCGCGGTGCCCCGCCCGGCACAATCCCCATCATCCGCCGCGCGTGTTACGACTTCGAGCGAATCGAGCCGTTGCAGGCCGTACCCTGTAACCTGTCCCTGTAACCCGCAGTTCCGTCCCTCTGTCCCCCGCCCCGCGCACACCGCATCTTCATCCCGCACAAAGCACCGCATCACCGGAGATCCGAAATGAACGACTACGATTCGCGACGCGAGGCCCCGCTGGACCTCGCGTCGGTGTTTCTGGGGCCCAAGGGCGAGAACGCCGACGTCTTCGAAAAGCTGCTGCTGGAGGCGTTCCGCGACCACGTGTTCTGGCGCCGCAACTTCCACCCGGAAGACGGCTTCCACGTTACCGAGGGCGAAAAGCACAGCCCCGACTACCAGCAGGCCATCAGCACCCTGTCCCAGGAG
>DASQZE010000187.1:0-2849 GCA_035638875.1 Longimicrobium sp. | reverse complement strand
CACCCCCACACGCACCGCCGTGCCCGTGCGCTCCGCCGCCCGCACCAGCGCGCGCGCCACGCCCGCGTCGCCCCCGTGCCCGTCCATCCCCGTCAGGTCGGCCCAGAAGGCGCGGGGGTGGTTGCGGACGGGGACCACGCGGGGCGCGGCGGTGAGCAGGGCGCCGGCCAGCGCGGCGCGCGCTTCAGCGGCGGGCGCCGGCGCGCCGGTCGGCTCCGGTATCCGGATGCAGGCGATCCGTCGGCTCGTGGACAAGCTCCACCTTTCGTTCTCCCGTGCGGCTGCCCCATCCCTTGGCCGCCTGCACTCCCGAGGGCCGGCGGAACCGCCCGCCGGCGCGCAGCCCGGGTGCAACCCCCGTCCGCTTGAACTCCAGCTTCACGTCCGCCCGCCACTGCGCCCCGCCCGCGTCCATGGAAACGAGCACGGCCGCGTCCGTCTCGCGGGCCAGGGCGCGCAGCCGGTGCGCCTCCACCGGCGCGGGCGCGATCCCGTCCAGCACCACGAGGCCGAAGGCGCCCGTGCGCAGCAGCGTCTCGGCCACCCAGGCGCCCTCCTCCACGTGCCCGTCCGCGGGGGGGCGGGCGATCCACAGCCCCGCCGCGGAGTGCCCGTCCGCGCCGCACCACGCCGACGGGTCCAGCGTGCGCGTGGCGTCCACGATCGCCACCAGCGTTTCGCGGCAGGCGGCCTCCACCAGCACCCGCAGGGCGGCCGTGCGCCCGGACGTGGCCTCGCCGGACCACAGGGTGAGCGCGCGGCGCGGCACCCCGCCCGGCACCAGCGCGTCCAGCGACGCCACCCCCGTGCGAAATCCCGGGCGCTCCCGCGAAGGCGCCTGTCCCGGAACGGGGACGATGGCCTCGCCGAAGCGCTTTTCCAGGTCTGCGCGAAGCAGCTTCAGGTCGACTGCGGCACTCACGGGGAATGTCCTGCGAAAGTTTACGCCGAACGGTTCGGGTCACCGTACGCACAAGCAAGAGTAATACCGAATAATACCCGAAACAACCCTTCGTCAGAATCATGCTAAGTGTTTGCAGGTTGTTGGTTTACGGGTTGTCGTACGGATCATACGCGTAGCCGATGCACACGTTTCCAGCGCCCTGCGAAGGGTGTAATTCATGTGCATGTGTGTTGGGGCCATTGCACGATGGGACGTGAACATTCGCGTCGTGCACGGCGCCAAAGTGGCCGCCCGTCCACGGGGGAGAAGTTCAGGTTTGTGATGTCCTTCGGCGCCAGTCCGGGAGGGGGCGGCAACGGCAATCGCACGCGGAGGCGCGGAGGACGCGGAGAACTGCGGAGACCGAAAGAGATGGGATCACACAGAGGAACAGAGGTAACAGGGGAGCCTACGCCAGTCCTCTGTTGCCTCTGTTCCTCTGTGTGCGATTTTTGTTGCCGTTCTCATCTGTTCTCATCTGTTCTCATCCGTTCTCATCCGTTCTCATCTGTTCTCCGCGTCTCCGCGTGGGCCGGTCCTGAAAAGCCGGAGCGCGGAACCCGCCGAGTGCCGGCCGAAGACGCTTGATTCCTGGATACGAGATGGGGCGGGGACGGGGTACGGGCGTTGCGTAGATGGAACGCCAGATTTCACCCTTCAGGCTCGCGGGGTGGCGTTGGCGCCCCGCAACTCGTTACCAGGACAGCAGGATGACACGAGCGGCAGTCGCGCGGGCGCGGTACCAGGGACTGGCGGCCGCGCGCCGGTGGACGCACGACCCGGCGCGGCCGCGCGAAAAGTTCTCGCTCTCCGTGGGCGACAAGGTGGGTGAGCTCACCGTCATCGGGCACCTGGCCTGCGGGCGGATGAGCGAGCTGTACCAGGTGTGGAGCAACCGCCACTGGTGCGCGCTCACGGGCAAGATCGTGCGCACGGAGTTCATGGAGAACGGCGTGGCCCCCGTGGCGTTTCGCCGCGAGGCCGAGGTGCTGGAGAAGCTGCGCCACCCCAACATCGTGCGGCTGTTCGGGTCCGACACGGCGGACGGGCGGCCGTACATCCTCATGGAGTACTTGGCCGGGCCGTCGCTCTTCGACGTGCTGGAGGGGATGCCCAAGCGCCGGCTGCACACTCCCGACGCCATCCGCGCCATCATGCACGTGGGCGCGGCCGTGCACTACCTGCACCGCTGCGGCTACCTGTACCGCGACCTCAAGCCCGGCAACGTGCACCTGCGCGAGGGCGTGCCCGTGCTGCTGGACTTTGACGTGGTGCGCGAGATCGAGCCCATCCGCCGCCCCGCCGACCGCCTGGGGACGGCCCCGTACATGGCCCCCGAGCAGGTGCTCAAGGAGCCGCTCTCCGCCGCCACGGACGTGTACGGCCTGGGCGCCATGCTGTACGAGCTGGTGACGGGCAAGTGGGCCACCGAAGAGCCGGTGGAGGACGACGACGAGGATTGGAACGAGTGGGATGACGACGAGGACGAGCCGCCCGCGGCCGTGGTGCAGCAGCGCACGCCGCAGACGAGCGACCGCGACCTGACCACGCGCGAGCTGGAGCAGCGCTATCCGCAGATCAAGAACCCGCCGTACCCGCCCCGCGCGCACGTGGGCGGGCTGCCGCGCCAGCTGGAGGGGGTGATCCTGCGCGCGATGGAGGCGGATCCTTCCAAGCGGTACCAGTCGGTGTCGGGAATGCTGGCCGCGCTGGCGCCCATGCTCAAGGGCCGGCACCGGTTGTGGCCGGAGAATGCTCCGGTCGAGCGCCGGACGGACACGGAGTCGCGGTAGGGAACGGCGGAACTGCGGGTTATGGGGGACAGGTTACAGGTTACAGGGGGACAGCCTGCAACGGCGGATGGGGGCGTGTCCCTCCGCTGCGCTCCGGGCCGGGCTGCGCGCGC
>DASQZE010000186.1:0-8343 GCA_035638875.1 Longimicrobium sp. | reverse complement strand
CGATCCACGAGCTGTGGGTCGCCATGGACCAGGGAACGCGCTTTGGGCACTGGCGTCTGCTGCGCTTCAACGGCCGGTTCTTTCACAATGCCGAGGTCCTGCCGCTCACCCGAGCCGACATCGCGGTGCTGCACCAGGCCGCGCAGGCGGACTGGCGGCAGGTAGAGCCGACCATCTTCGGTACGCTGCTCACGCGGGCGCTGGACCCGAAGGAGCGCCACCGGCTGGGCGCGGAGTATACGCCGCGCGAGTACGTGGAGCGCGTCGTCCGACAGACGGTGGACGTGCCGCTGCGCGAGCGCTGGGCTCCCGTGCAGGCCCACGCGGCCGAGCTCCGCGCGACGGGAAAGAAGAAAAATGTCAACGCCGCGCTCAGGGAGCTTCGCGATTTCCACACGTGGATGCGCGGGCTCCGCTTTCTGGACCCCGCCTGCGGCAGCGGCAACTTTCTGTACGTTTGCCTGCACCTCGTCAAGCGTGTCGAGCTTGAGGTTCTGCGCGCGATCGAGGAGATCACGGGCAATCCCGAGCTCGCCGTGGAGGAGGTCGGGCCCTGGCAATTCTATGGGATCGAGATCAAGCCGTGGGCGCGGGAAATCGCCGAGCTCACCCTGTGGATTGGCTACCATCAGTTCTGGATGGAGCACCACAAGGGCGTCAATCCGCCCGAGCCGGTGCTCAAGGACACGGGCACGCTCGAGCAGCGCGACGCCGTGCTCGCCTGGGACGAGATCGTGGAGGTGCCCGAGAAGTCCCGCCCCGATCCCACGCCCCGCATCGTCCACCCCGTCACCGGCAAGCTCGTCCCCGATCCGGAGGCGCGGCTGGTGTACTACGAGTATCGCGGCGCGCGTCAAGCCACGTGGCCGCAGGCAGATTTCATCGTTGGAAATCCGCCGTATCTTGGTAACAAACGGATGCGAGATGCGTTTGGGGATGGGTATGTCGACGCTCTCCGTGCCACGTATGCGGAAGTCCCTGCAAGCGCCGATCTTGTGATGTATTGGTGGTTCCGAGCAGCGGCGAATGTCTCATCGGGCGGAGCGACACGTGCAGGGTTGATCACCACGAATTCGATCACTCAGAGCTTCAACCGTGCGGTCGTCGCACACTGCTTGAAGGCTGGGGCGCGGATCACCTGGGCGGTATCGGACCATCCCTGGGTTGACGATGCGGGCAGCGCCGCCGTGCGGGTCGCAATGACGGTAGTCGCACGAGAGGCCGGGGGTGCGCACTTGGTCACGGTCGATGATCAGGCACGAATCGTCAACGAGAGGTCGGCGGTGATGTTGAACGCGGACCTTACCGCACATGCTGACGTAGCAGGTGTTGCGGCTATTCCTCTGCGCGCGAACTCTGGGCTCTCCTATCGAGGATTCAGCTTGGTTGGTCGCGGGTTCGTTCTCGAGCCACACGAAGCGCAACGGCTTCTGACGGTTGAGCACACGCATCAGGAGATTGTCAGGCCGTATCTGAACGGGAAAGACCTCACCGCTCGGCCTCGCGGTGTCTACATCATCGATTTTGCCCTGCGTTCAGAAGCAGAAGCGCAGCGGTTTCCGATTCTGTACGACATTGTGCGCTCACGCGTCAAGCCTGAGCGCGACGCCAATGCTGACCGGGGACGGCGCACGTTCTGGTGGAGGTTTGGACGAACGAACGATAATCTCCGGTCAGCTCTTGTGAGTGTCGAGCGTTACATGGCGACGCCATACGTTGCCAAGCACCGCTTCTTTACAATGCTGGATCCGGTGGTGGCGCCTGACGAGAAGCTTGTCGTAATTGCGTTTCATGATCCTTTCCCACTCGGGGTGCTCTCCGCATTGCATCACCAATGGTGGGCCCACGCTGCGGGCACACGACTGGGCGTGGGAAACGATCCCACGTACAACAATACGCTTTGCTTTGACTCGTTCCCATTTCCCGACCCGCTGAAGGAGCTGCGGGAGGAGATCGGGCTCGTCGCGGAGCGGCTGGACCAGCACCGCAAGAAGGCCATCGCCCGCGACGAGCGCGTCACGATGACGGGGATGTACAACGTCGTCCAGAAGCTGCGCAGCGGCGACAAGCTCACGGACAAGGAGCGCGCCGTGCACGAGATCGCCGCGTGCGGCGTGCTGCGCGACCTGCACGACGAGCTGGACCGGCTGGTGGCGCAGGCGTACGGCTGGCCCTGGCCCATGGAGCGCGAAGAGGTGCTGGAGCGCCTGGTGGCTCTGCACGACGAGCGCGTGGAAGAGGAAAAGCGCGGCACGGTCCGCTGGCTGCGGCCGGAGTACCAGGTGCCGCGCTTTGGCGGGGGCGCCGCGCCCGCCGCGGAGCCCACGCTGGACCTGCCCGAAGCCCCCGCGCCGGAAGTCGCCGCCGTGGCCGAGCGGCAGCCCTGGCCGGCGGGCGCCGTGGAGCAGATCGGCGCGGCCAAGGCATCCGTATCCATCGCTCCCGCCACACCCGCCGAAGTGGCGGCCACGTTCGCCGGCGCGCCCGTGCCGCTGGTCGCGCGCCACCTGGAGACGCTCGTGATGGTGGGCGAGCTGCGCCTGATCGGTGACGGACGGTACGCGGCGGTCGCGGAGCCGCTGTGAACGGGCCCTGGCGCTTGCGTGCGGATGGAAAATCATCTACTTCGCATCATCCAATCGCCGTTCCGATCGAACTCATCCCGCGCGGAGGTCGTGCATGATCGTAGGGCTGGCATCCCCCCGTCCCGCCATGAGCCTGGAGGACGGGCTGGAGCGCGTGGAGCGGCTCGTGGCCCAGGCGGCGGGGCAGGGGGCGAAGATCGTCTGCTTTCCGGAGTGCTACCTCCCGGGGCTGCGGGGCGTGGACATCCCCGTGCTGCCGTTCGGCCCCGAGGAGCTGGAGCGCGTGGTGCAGTCCGTGTCGGACATCGCGCGAACGCACGGGACGGCCGTGATCCTGGGGACGGAGCGACCCACGGACGCGGGGCGGGAGAACGTGGCCGTCGTCATCGACGCACAGGGGTGGGTGCAGGGGTGGCAGACCAAGAACCAGCTGGACCCCAGCGAAGACCCGCACTACGTCCCCGGCGACACGCGGCAGCTCTTCGAGATCGACGGCGTGCGGTTCGGCATCGCCATCTGCCACGAGGGATGGCGCTACCCCGAGACGGTGCGCTGGGCGGCCACCCGGGGCGCGAGCATCGTCTTTCATCCGCAGATGACGGGGAGCGAGGGCGAGGACGTGCTGCCTGCGTCGTGGGGCGACCCAGCGGGCGCGTACTACGAAAAGGCGATGTCGATGCGCAGCCGCGAGAACACCATCTACTTCGCCAGCGTGAACTACGCCCTGCGCGCGCCGGAATCGGCCACCAGCCTGATCGGTCCCTCCGGCGAGTGCCAGGCGTACCTGCCGTACGGCCAGGAGGGCGTGCTGGTGCAGGAAATCGACACGGCACTGGCGACCGGCCTGCTGGCCATGCGCTACGCGCCCGGGCGCTACCGGGAAGCCCTGGCGGAGACCCCCGCATGACCCTGCCGCACCGCTGGAGGCGGCCCCGTTCGTCCCCGTGAGCATCGGCATCCGGTGGTGAGCGGGGCCGCGGGGCACCCCGCTTTCCGAGCGCCGTAAACGAATGGCGCCGGGCACGGCGCGTGCATTTTTCGCCAGCTCCTCTAACGCGGAGCACCCCATGAAACGGCTCGCCCTCCTGGCTCTTCTCCCCCTGTCGCTCAACGCCTGCGGCCCGATCTTTCGCAGCAGCCCCGAGGCGGATGCGAACGCCTTGCGGCTGTGTGTGCAGAACGCCACCGCCGGGCAAGGAAACGTGGTTGCGCGCGTGGGGCTCGTGAACTTCAACGTGATGCCCGGCCAGGAACAGTGCAGGCCCGTTGCACTTACGGGCTCTTACCTGCCGCTCAACGCCTCTACCACCGGGGCGGGCGTCGCGGGCACGCTGTCGTATGCGGAGCGGCTGCATCCCGGCGCCACCACCTGCTGGCGCTGGCGTCTGACCAACTCGGCCTCGTCTCCCCGCGACGTCACCCCGTGCGACGGCGACGCGGCGGCGGGCAGGTCCGCGGGCACTTCGCGCGGCACGCGGTAGTCTGCCGGGGGCTCCCGACCGTCCACGGCACAGGACGGCGGATGTCCCCAACCGAATACGATGCGTCGGGTCCGGCGGCGGGCGGTGCCGGCGCGGCATCCTCCACGGTGGCGGGGAGCGTCCCATCGCTCCCCGCCACCGTTTTGCATCCCCCCCTCGCCCGTCCCGCCGGGCTCCGGCCCCTGATCGCGATCCCGCACTCCGTGAGGACGCAGAGATCTGTGGCCGTCTCACCCCGGAGCGCGCGGGTACGCGGAGAACAACGTGGATTTCCCCCCTCCGATGCGGGGCCACTCTTTGAATCAGGTGAATCACGATTGGAGATTGATCTTGTGGATGTACCTCGCCGCGCCCATCCTTGTGGCCCGCGCTGATGCAGTAGCAGCCGGCGCACCCACATACACCAGGAGGCGCATGCACGCACGACACACGTTCCGCGCAGGCGGACGATGAGCGACATCTTCCCGGGCGTCTTCTACTTCATCATCTTCATGGCGATCGTGTTCGCCGCGTCGCGCGTGCTGGCCCGCTTTACGGGAAACAAGTTCGCGCAGGCCATGAAGCCGCTGGCCCCCGTGATCGACGGCACGGTCTCCACCGACTCGCTGTCGCACGGCTGGCTGGCCGGCACGTACCGCGGACGCACGGTGCACGCGACGGCGATTCCCGGCGTGGCCCCGTCCAACAGCTTCAGCTCCGGCTCGGTGGACAAGTCGTCCCGGTACAACGCATTCGAGGTGGCGCTGCAGGAGGTGCCGGGGGCCGGCGATTGGAGCGTGACCTTCGGGATGCACGGCGTGGGGCAGATCCTGTCCCGCGAGGAAAGCTGGCGCATCTCGGCGGATGACGATGCGCTGGAGGCCCGCCTGCAGGCGTCGCCGCTGATCGATGCGCTGCAGCGCTTTGCCGGCGCGGGCGTGCGCGGGTATCCTACCGTCCGCTACGTAGCGAGCCAGAAGTCGCTCACGCATCGCGACAGCGTATTCCCCGGCATTGCGCCGCCGCCGCAGCACTTTCAAAAGCAGCTGGACCTGGTGCTGCGCCTGGCGGAGATCAACGAGCAGGCCAACCCCGCCGCCCCCGTCCCCGCGGCGGGGTAGGCGCCCGTGCTTCCCCACGCCCGATTCGGCGCTCCCGGACCCCGCTCCCGAACCTCGATGATGCCGCTGATTCCCTGAGCGGCTAAAGCCGCCGCTGGGACTGCCATAAGCCCTGTCTCGCCCCGAGGCGCGGCACGAACAGGGCTTCAACTGCGCGAACTGCGCTTCGGTGCACCGGGACCGCCCGTGGACGGGAGTCCGCGCAGGCGGACTTCGTGTAGTCGTTGCGGCGAATTCATTCACTCGGGCGCGAGGCTCGCCGCGACGCACGGTCCTGGACCGCGATCCGATTGCCCGGGCGCGACCCGCCCCACGGACCCACGGGCGGGATGACGACGCGGTCAAGACGATCTTCCGCGGGCGAGGAGATCCTTCGGTCGGCGCCGGGGTTGTGCGCGCGCGAATGGAATCGCCGGCGCCTCCCTCAGGAAAACAACGGGGTGGCGTCCCAGGCTGGAGATCGACCCAAAACAAACCGGCAGCCGCGGAGCAAGTCCGCGGCTGCCGATCTGATTTCCGGCCGATGTGCTTCCTGCCCGTCCCCGGGCGCCCGTTGGATGGGGGCCCTTCCGTCCTGGCCGGGGCTTTAGTTCGCGCCGGCCAGGCCGCGCACGGCGCCGGCCAGCATCCGCACCTTCGCGGCGTCCGACGAGCCGGCCGCGTCGCCGCCCACCTGCACGGCGAGCTGCGTCAGCGCCGTCCGGCGGGCCGCGCCGCTCGCGCGCTCGGCACCCGAGAGCGCCGTGCGCACGGCGGCCACGCGCGCGGCGGTCAGCCCGCCCGAGCGCTCCAGCTGGTCCACGTAGGCCTTCGCCAGCGCGAAGCTGGGCGCCCAGGTGAACTGCGGCTGGCCCTGCGAGTTCAGGTAGTCCATCCGCACCGTCTTGGCCGCGTCGATCTCGTTCTGCGTCAGGAACTCGCTGGGCGTGAGCTCCATGACGTCCAGCCCGCGCGAGATCTCGCTGCTCACGATCACCCCGTTGTACCAGTAGGCCGACCACGACCCGCCCCCCGCAATGCGCGCCGCGTCCACCGGCCCGCGGTCAAAGAAGGCGATCTCGTGCGGCTTGCGCGGGTCCGTCCAGTCGAAGACGGAGATGCCGCCCTGGTACCACGACTGCACCATCACGTCACGCCCCGGAATGGGGATCATGGAGCCGTTGTGGGCCACGCAGTTCTCCGACGCCGTCTGGGCCGCCGGGAGCTTGTAGTAGCTCTGGAACTCCAGCTGGCGGTCCGCCGTGAGCGTAAAGATGGCGTTCGCGCCCCACTCCGGGCGGTCCGTGTCGCGGCACTTGGCCTGGCCGCCGCCGCCCCACTCGTCGCTGAACAGGATTTTGGTGCCGTCGTTGCTGAACGTGGCCGAGTGCCAGTACGAGAAGTTGCTGTCGGCCACGGCCGCGATGCGCACCGGGTTGGCCGGGTCGCGGATGTCCAGCAGCATGCCGTAGCCCTCGCACGCGCCACCCGCCAGGCCGATGGCCGGGTACACGGTGATGTCGTGGCACTGCGTGGGGCCCCCCTCTTCGCCGCCGCCGCCAAGCATCTCCGCCACGATGCGGGGGAGCGCCTCGCGCAGGGCCGCGCTGTCCGCCGCCGTGGCCGCGCCGCGGCCGCCGCGCGCCTGGACGATGCTGTCCAGCAGGGGCTGGATGAAGGTGGAGGGCGCAACGAGCTCCAGGCCGTCCAGCGTGACCGTGTAGTGGCCTTCGGCCCGGGCGGCCGCGGCCACGCGCGCGGCGTTGGCCACGTCCGCCGAGTTCTCGCTGTGGTGGGGCGGGGCCTTGAGGTCGTTGAAGATGCGGGGCGAGCTCACGATGGCCGCGCGCTCCGGGTGCGCCAGCGGCACCTTGATGACCTCGATGCGGAACAGCGCCGAGTTGGGGTCTTCCTCCGGTGCCGCGTCCACGCACCCCGGCAGCTCATCCGCCGAGCGCACGTCCGACGAACCCGAGATGTAGACGTACACGTTCTCGCGGTCGCGCGGGTCCGCCAGCACCGTGTGCGTGTGCGAGCCGCGGCACGTCTGCACGTTGCCCACGTTGCGCGGGTTGCGGATGTCCGTGATGTCGAAGATGCGCAGGCCGCGCAGGCGGTCGCGGCTCACCGGCTCGGGCACGCCCTGGGCGCCGCAGTCCAGGCGCCCCGTGAGCCCCTCGCCGGAGACGAAGAGCAGGTTGCCGTACACCGACACGTCGCTCTGCGAGGCCGGGCACACGTACGCCGTGGCCAGGGTGGGCTGGCTGGGATTGGAGATGTCCCAGATCATCCAGCCGTTGTAGTTGCCCTGGATGGCGTACTTGCCGCTGAACGCCAGGTCGCTGCTGGTGCTGTTGGCGAATGCGGGGGCCGGCGGCGTCTTGGAGAGCACGCGCAGGTTCCACACGGCTTCGCCGGCGTTGAACTTTCCGGCGCTCAGGCCCACGCGCGGGTCGGGGCGGGCGGCGGTGCCCTGCGCGGCGGCGGGGGTGGCTACGGCGGCGGAAATGCCCAGGGCCAGCGACAGCGTGAGCAGCGTGGACGTCCATCGCATCGCCGCGGGGCGATTTCGAACGATCAATGACATGTGCGCGTTCCTTCTTGGGGTGGAGTGGGACTGCAGGGGTGGGGGAGTGCCCGTCAGGGCCTCCCGAAGGTGAGGTCGGCGAGCATGCGCTGCATCCGCGCGATCTCGGTGGTCTGGTCCACGCTTACGTCGCTGGCGAACTTGAACACGGTTTCGTCCTGCGCGGCCCCGTGGCTGCCGAACAGCTGCTGCACCATGCTCACCGCGCCCCGGTGGTGCTGGATCATGAAGGCCAGGAACAGCCGGTCGAACTCCGGGCCCCGGGCCGCCCGCAGCTGCGCCATCTGCGCGTCCGTGAGCATTCCCGGCATGGCCCCGTGCCCGCCGGTATCGTGGCCGGCGGCGTGCTCCCCGGCCGCGTGCTGACCCGCTGCGTGCCCGCCGGCGCCGTGGCTCATGGCCGCCGTGCCGCCCGGTTCGGGGACGGGCTGGCCGCGGTCGCGCAGCCACAGCTGCATGGCCGCGATCTCGTCTTCCTGGGCGTTGATGATGCGCTCCGCCAGCCGGGCCACAGCGGGGCCGGCCCCGTTGGTGGGCGCCAGGCGCGACATCTCCACCGCCTGCGCGTGGTGGCCGATCATCATGGACATGAAGCGGGCGTCCGCCTCCGT
>DASQZE010000185.1:0-3619 GCA_035638875.1 Longimicrobium sp. | reverse complement strand
ATCCGCCTTCCTCCTCCCCCGGAGTGAACGTCGCCGCTTCCATGATCAGCGAACCGGGCGTTCATCGCAAGCGTGCGGGACGGAGTTGTGCAAGTGATTGGGTCGCCCCAGACGTGCGAGCGGGCAGGAAAACCGCGCCGGAGACGAGCCGCGGAGCGCGACGCAGGCATCGTGTGCGGGCGAGGAGATCCTTCGGTCGGCGCCAGGGCTCGCACACGGGATGGACTCGGCGGCGCCTCCCTCAGGAAAACAGTGCGGCAGGGGAAGACGGAAATCCCCGCTTCCGCGTGGACTCCGCATACCGTGCAGGGACTGGGGGGTATACACCCTCTCCCACGCAGTTTGTGGGAGAGGGTGGACGAGCCTGAGCGAGGCCGGGTGAGGGCCCCTACGCCGTGCCGGACAACGGTCCACGCCCGCCATGCCCACGCCCGCCCCCATGCCCATCCCTCCACCAGCGCCGCGCGAGTGTGCCCAGCCCCAGGTACCCGGCCACGCGCCACGCCAGCAGCAGCAGGATCTGCAGGGCGATGATCCGCCCGTCGAAGCGCAGGGTGGCCACGCCGGAGAGCACCAGGTTCACGTTCAGCAGCGTGGCGCCGATGGCCGCGGGCACCAGCAGCACGCCCGTGAGGAACGCGAGGCCCACGCCCACCTCCACCAGCGGAATGACGACGGAGAGCACGCGGTCCATCCCCGTGGCCACCAGCAGCTCCGCCACCCGCGCGTAGAACGGGAACGGCGCCGGCGTCGCCCCCGCGGCCACGGCGGAGAGCAGGCCGTGCAGCCCGTCGCCCTCCATCCACCCGCCGCGGATCTTCCCCACGCCGAACTGCAGCCAGACCGAAGCCAGGTACAGGCGCAGCACCAGCCACACGGGCGAGGTAAGGGTGCTGCGGAACGGCCAGGTGAGGGCCGGCATCTGCAAAGCGCGCGGGATACGCATGGGTCCGCCTTCCGGACAGGAGAACGAGTGTCCTGCATCCTCCTGACAAGATGCTCCCCACACGCCCCCCGCACACTGCGGAAACCTCCCTGACCCATCGCGCGGCGAACCCTGATCCCCCGTCCCGCGATCCCCCGCGCCATCGTCCGCGCATGCGGGGGATCTCCGCACGCCGGAGGCACCGCGCCGTACGCAAAACGAGGGTCCCCGGCGTGCCGGAGACCCTCGTTCTCACCGTGGATGCGGATGCGCGGCTCAGTTCTGGTCCTCCACGGTCGCGCCGCGCCACTCCTCTACCGTGAGATCGCGGAGCGCCTGGTCGTAGGCGTCCGTGTCGAACGGCTCCTCCGTCTGCGCCACCCGCGCCATGAACGGAAGGAGCACGTGGCCCACGGCGTGGATGGCCTCGTGGCGGCTGAGCCCGTCGCGCATCAGCCGGTCCACGGTCGCCGCGACGGCCACCTCGTCGGGCATGGCCACCTGGTTCTCAACCACCATGTGCATCACGGCATGGACGCGCGGCCGAGGCAGGCCGGTCTCCGTACGGCGGTGGAAGCGCTGGATGATGTCGATCCGCTGCGCCTCGCCCTCCGCCAGCCAGCGCGCGGGGTCCGGCGCGCGCTCAGGATCGTACTTCGTCAGCATCGCGCTCGCCCCGTCCTCCGTCCGCGGGCGCCTCGTCCACGCGGCCCGGGCCAAACTCGGCCATCCAGCTTTCCACGCTGACGGCGCGGATGTCGTCGTAGTAGGCCTCGCGGCTCACGGGAACGCCGCTGGTGTGGGCGTGGAACACGTGCTTGTCCAGCACGGCGCCCACGGCGTGGATGGCGTCGTGGCGGCTCATCCCCTCGCCCATCAGCCGCCGCACGGCGTCGCCCACGGGCGTTGCTTCGCCCAGCGCGACCTGGTTCTCCACCATCACGTGCAACGCCGCGTGCGCCCGCGGATCCACCAGCGGAATGCGCTCGCGCTTGTGGTAGCGCATTGCGATGTCCACCAGCTCCATCTCGTTCTGTGCCCGCCAGCGTTCCGGGTCCGGCGCGTGCTCGGGATCGTACCTGGTCAGCATCGTCTCAGCAAAACTCGGTGGATGCACATCCGCCATCGGCCGCAAAGCTAACGCGAATCGCGCGCACGCCGCGACCCCTGGAGCGGGTGTGATCCCGTGATTCCGAACGCCGACGCCGGAACGACTCCCATTTCCCGCCCTTGTGAGAAACACATGGGACTGGATACCTTCCGGGGCCCACCTTCTTGCCGGCGCTTCTCGGAATGCTGTCCCACGCGGGCGCCGGCCCTCATCCCGTTCATCCGGAAGGAACACGCCCCATGAGCAAGCTTCGCCTGGACTTCGACAAGCTGGTGGTGGAGAGCTTCGACACCGGCACGGCCGGGGAGCGGAGCCGCGGCACCGTCCACGGCCACGCCTCCGTCACGCGGCAGATCGGCTGCTACAACGACAGCCGGTTTGGCGGGCCCTGTGCCCTGAGCGACGACGACCCCACCTGCATGATCAGCTGCGGCTACGAACAGACGCGCTGTCCGCACGGCGGCGGCTGCGTGATCACGGTGCCCTTCGACTGACGAATGACAACAGGCCAGGGGATCGCCTCCTGGCCTGTTCTCCTGGCGCCCCTGCGTGCGCCGGGCATCTCGATCGATCCTCGTCCACCCGTCGGCGCGGCGGCTACGGCGTCACGGCCACGGCGATGGAGGCGGAGCGGCCGAAGCCGCCGTCCTTGTCAACGACGGTGATGTGCGCCGCGTACGTGCCGGCCCGCGCGTACCGGTGGCTCCCGGTGATCGTCGCCCCGGCGGCCACGGGGGTGAGGACGGTGTACGCGCCGTCGCCCCAGTAGATGCGGTAGCGCCACGGCGCGTCCCCCGCGCCCGCGTCCGTGAACGTACCGCGGACGGCAAGCGTTCCGCCCGCCGCGAAACTCGTCGCGCTGGTCGCCTGCGCCGTCACCTGCGGCGCGACGTTGGCGATGGGGATCTCGCGCGCGGTGGCCGAGCCGCCGCCGTCCTTGTCGCGCACGCGCAGCCCCACCGTCACAGAGCCCTGATCCGGCCGCGCCGGGCAGACCCGGGTCAGCGCCGTGCCGTACGCGCCATATCCCCGCCGCAGTTGAAGGCCACCTGCAGCCCCGCCGCCACGTCCGCCGCCGCATCCGACAGCGCCGACGCCGTCAGCGTGAAGGGCGTGCCCTCGCGGATGGACGCGGGTGCGCTGAGCCGGGCCCTCGGCGCCACGTTGCCGACCGGAAGCGTCCGCACCACCGTGTCCGCCAATCCGCCCCCGTCCGTGACGATCAGCCGCAGGGTGTAGCTCCCCTGATGCGCTACCGGTGGGTGCTGGTCTTCGCCGTAGAGACGGCGCCGTCGCCCCACTCCCACCGGTAGCGCATCAGCGACAGCTCCGTCGCATCCGCCCCCTGGTTGGCATCCGTAACGGAGGCCGCCACAGTGAGCAGCGCACCCTCCGCGATGGAGGGGGGAGCGCCGGTGAAGGTTGCCACGGGCGCCACGTTGGCTGGCACCTCGGCGCTCGTCGTAGCCGTATCCACGCGGCCCGCCGCGTCGCGCACCACCAGGCGGACGGTGTAGGTGCCCGCCGACGGATAGGTGTAGTTGAACACGGGAGAGCTCGTTACGGCCTCCAGGCGGCCGTCC
>DASQZE010000184.1:0-7305 GCA_035638875.1 Longimicrobium sp. | reverse complement strand
AGTGCGAAAGTGCGAGAGTGCGAGAGTGCGAGAGTGCGAGAGTGCGAGAGTGCGAGAGTGCGAGAGTGCGAGAGTGCGAGAGTGCGAAGGTGCGCGAGTGACGTGCTTCCGTGGCGGATGCGGAGTTCGTGCGCGGCCGGGCGCCCCCCATCCCCGGCCCTTCCCCCACAAACTGCATGGGGGAAGGGAGAAAGAAAGCCCGAGAGGGGAGGTTTGTGCCGCATCATCCGGCAACCAACCCGCAGTTCTCCCCCTCTCCACGAGGAACGAGGGGGTGGGGGCCGGTTGCTGCCGGCGCGATCCATCCTCCGCGCCCGTCTTCCTCCCCTGTCCCCTGTCCCCTATTCCCCGCCCTCTTTCCGCTCCCAGCGATTGGCATCGCGCACTTGGTACTTGCTCAGCGTGCGGCGGGCGGCCTCGGACAGGTCGATGTCCAGCTGGTTGGCGAGGACCACGATGACGAAGAGAATGTCGCCCAGCTCCAGGGCGATGTCGCCCTCGGGCTCATCGTGCTTCTTGGTCTTGGGGCCGAACTGGTGGTTGATCTCGCGCGCCAGCTCGCCGACTTCTTCCGTCAGGCGCGCCAGGTTCACCAGCGGCGGAAAGTAGCCTTCCTTGAACTGGCCGATGTACGCGTCCACCTGCTGCTGAATCTCTCGGAGGTCCATGCGCCGCGCCGCTTTCTCGTACGTGTAATCGTGATGTGACAACGTAGGCGCGTTCCCAAATGGAAACAAGGCGGGAGGTGAAGGAGGATCCGGGCGGGGCGCGGGGGCGGGAGCCCTCTCCCCCGCCCGGCCTTTTGCTCGTTCCTCGCAACGGCGGGCGACCCCTCCCCCAACTTCGGGGGAGGGGTTGGCGAAAGGCAGCCATCGTGCACCGAACCGCCCTCCGACGCACCCGCAGTTCTCCCCCTCCTGCCCGCGAAGCGGGGGAGGGGGCCGGGAGGAGGGGGCTCTCCGCCGCTGCACGAACGCTGGCTTCCCGGCGTTGTATCCGCCCTGCGCCCCCCGTACATTCCCGCCGCACCGGAAATCCGGACCGTTCCGCACCCCCGTACAGGCATACAGGTGACCGAACATCAGCCGCGCGTCGGCATCATCATGGGCAGCCGCTCGGACCGCGAGACCATGCAGGAGGCGGCCCGCGTGCTGGACGAGCTGGGGATCGCGCACGAGATGGAAGTCGTCTCCGCGCACCGCACCCCCGACCGCATGTTCCGCTACGCCGAAGAGGCCGAAGGCCGCGGCATCCAGGTCATCATCGCCGGCGCGGGCGGCGCGGCGCATCTGCCCGGGATGACGGCGGCGAAGACCGTGCTCCCCGTCATCGGCGTGCCGGTGCTCTCGTCCACGCTAAACGGGCTGGACTCGCTCCTGTCCATCGTCCAGATGCCGAAAGGTGTTCCGGTCGCGACTGTGGCCATCGGCAAGGCGGGGGCGGCGAACGCGGGGCTGCTGGCGGCGCGCATCCTGGGCAGCCACCAGCCGGAGATCCGCGAGCGGCTCAAGGAGTACGCGGCGCGGATGGCGGAGGACGCGCTCCGGCCGGAGCCGGCGCCGTGACGGACCACCGCATCGCGGCGCCCCTGCTGCCGGGCGCCACCATCGGCATGGTGGGCGGGGGGCAGCTGGGGCGGATGTTCGCCCTGGAGGCGCGGCGGATGGGGTATCGGCTCATCGTCCTGGATCCGGGGACGGACACGCCGGCCGCGCAGTTCTGCGATCACCACATCCGCGCGCCGTTCGAGGACCTGGACGCGTGCCTGGAACTGGCCCGCCGCAGCGACGTGGTGACGCTGGAATGGGAGAACGCGGACGTGGCCACGCTGCGGGCCATGGGGGAGCATGTCAGGATTCATCCCTCCCCGGACGTTCTCGAAGTAGCGCAGCACCGCGTGCGCGAAAAGGACGCGGCC
Source organism: Longimicrobium sp. (assembly GCA_035638875.1). GTDB lineage: Bacteria > Gemmatimonadota > Gemmatimonadetes > Longimicrobiales > Longimicrobiaceae > Longimicrobium. Next base: position 5,387 of record DASQZE010000184.1, on the reverse strand, counting down.
CGGCGGCTGGGCGTCCTCACGGCGGAGTACCGCGCCGTCCGCACGCGCGGGGAGCTGGACGAGGCGCTGCGGGAGATCGGCGCCCCGGCCATCCTGAAGACGGCGCGGATGGGGTACGACGGCAAGGGCCAGGCGACGATCCGCAGCGCGGCGGAGGCGGACGCGGCGTGGGAGGCGGTTTCCACCGGCGCGGACGACTTCATCCTGGAGGCGCGGGTGCCGTTCCGGATGGAGGTGAGCGTGGTGTGCGCCCGCTCGGCCTCGGGGGAGATGGCCACGTTTCCCGTGGCGGAAAACGAGCACCGGGGCGGCATCCTGCACCTGTCCGTCGTCCCCGCGCGGGTGGACGCGGCGGTGGCGGCGGAGGCGGAGCGGGTGGCGCGGACGCTGGCGGAGGGACTCGGCGTCGTGGGGCTGCTGGCGGTGGAGATGTTCGTGGACGCGGACGACCGCATCCTGGTGAACGAGATCGCCCCGCGGCCGCACAACTCCGGGCACTACACCTGGGAGGCCTGCCCCGTCAGCCAGTTCGAGCAGCAGCTGCGGGCCGTCTGCGGGCTGCCGCTGGGAGATACGGGGCTGCTGCGCCCGGCGGCCATGGTGAACCTGATGGGCGAGGATGCCGGGACGGGGCTGGCCGTGGCAGGGGTGGCGGATGCGCTGGCGGTGCCGGGGACGGCGCTGCACCTGTACGGCAAGGCGGCGGCGCGCGCCGGCCGAAAGATGGGACACCTGACCGCCCTGGGGGACAGTGCGGACCAGGCGGCGGAACGAGCGCTGCGGGCGTGGGGGCGGATGAGCGGCACGGAGTGAACGAATCGGCGCCCTTGCGCTCCCATGGGTAGTGGCGCAATTGTAGAGGGACCGCAACCTGTGCCACGCGAGCCTCACCCTTCCCCGGCCCTGCCGCCGCCCCACGGGCGACGGGTGCCGGGGGCGCAAACGTCCCGGATCGTCCCGGTCCGCGGCACCCGCGCCCCTGAAACAAACGTCTACCCATCGGCGTAAGATAGCATGCTGGAACGGCTTGGCGGCGTGGCAGCCAGGTGGCCCGGCGATTGCTAATCCGATACGCATGAACTCGCTCGGGAGGGAGGCCCCGATGATCTTTCACTGCAACTTCGAAGAGCTGCGCGCGCTGGCATCCGCCGGCGAGTTCGTGGTGACGTCCGCCGAGGCGTCGTCCGCGGGCTCCGTGCAGGCGCCGGCCGAGGGCGTGGCGAAGGTCGAGATGCTCCTTCCCCGCCTGACGGGCGACTTCAGCATCGACAACCTGGACGAGCAGCGCCGGGTCCGGCACGCCGTGGCGGTGATCGTGGACGACCTCAAGGCGCGGATGGACGAGCGCATCGTGGAGTTCAGCCCGGCGCACGAGGAGGCGGTCACGCTGTACTTCGACTACGGGCACTCGCGCACGGTGCTCCATCGCCTGGACCACATGGGCGCCGAGATGGAGGGCATCGTGGACCTGATCACGGGCGGGCACCCGGAGCTGGGCGGGAGCATCTCCTTCCCCGACTGACGCCCGCACCGCACGACGACGCAACGAGCCCCGCGCCTCCCCTGAGGCGCGGGGCTTTTCGCATTCCCGGAATCCAGCGGCATTCTGCTGCCCCAGGGCAGGATGCCGGCGTCCTCACCGGATCACATCCGTTTGGGACGCGGGAGCGGGGCAGCCAGCCCGCCCGACGACATCGAGTCGCGTCGGGATCGGATTCGTTGTCCCCGGCGACGTGATGAACAAGCCGAGTGCAGACCCGCACCATGTCTTGAACATGCATTTCGCGCCACATCCGGCGATTTGCATAGTTACTCCCTGAATTTCATGACCAGCGTTGCTTCCCCACCGCTGGAGAGGCGTGCGAGGGGCACGGACGAAACCGCGGGAGGCCGGAACGGACGATTTTTCGGGGCAGCCGGCGGCGGTACAAAGAACGAACACCGACGGGAAAAACGCTGAAGACAAGCGGGTCGGCGGGCGGATTGGAATGGCAGATTCGTGTCGCACTGCATCATCCCTCTCGACAAATGCTCCCTCCATGCATATCCTAGTCTAAACATCCATCATAATCGCTGCAAAATCTAATTTGACGATCGATCTCGAGTCGCGTCACATCAGATTTTACCGCCCGCCCGCACCCAGCGCCCGCATGGGGCCTGTTCGTGCACGACGATCCCCCCATCCCTCTGCCCCCCATGACCCAGCGGCACGAGCCCACCCGACACCGCGCCCGAGACCCGGGGCGCGCCGGATTCACCCTGGCCGAAGTGCTGGCCGTGGTGGTGATCATCGGCATCGGCGTGGCCATGGCGGCGCCGCGCGTGGACATGAGCGCCCATCGCACGGAGGCCGCCGTCCACGAGCTGGCCGGCGTGCTGATGGCCGCCCAGCGCGCCGCCGTATCCGGCCAGCACGACGTGGTGGTGGCGTTCGAGCAGACGGAGCGGCGCGTGCGCGTGCACCACGACCTGGACAACGACGGGACGATGGATGCCAACGAGCCCGTGCGCCGCACCCCCCTTCCCAGCGCGGTCGAATTCAGGCGGACGGTGACGGCGCTGCCCCAGCTGGGGGCGAACGCCGTCTCCTTTACCCGGCGGCAGGCGGGCGTTCCGGCCGTGACGTTCAACCGGGCGGGGAGCGCCAGCGAGGAAGGCGGCGTGTACCTGACCACGGTCGCCCGGACCAGTCCCAAGGCCACCACCTCCCGCGCCGTGGTGGTGGACCGCGCCACGGCGCGGGCGTCCACCTTTCGCTACACGTCCACCGGCTGGAAGAGGCGGTTCTGATGCGCGATCCCTCCCGGCGGACACGCACGGCGGCGGACGGACGCGGGGGCTTTACGCTCCTGGAGGTGCTCGTGGCCCTCGTCATCCTTTCCTTCGTGGTGCTGGGCGCGCAGGCGTCCATCACCGCGCTGATGGTGCGCGACGTGAGCTGGCAGGAGCAGCGGTCGCGCGCCACGCAGATCGCCATGGACCGCGTGCACGCCATCCAGTCCGACCCCGTCTACGGCTCCATCAAGGACACGTACGAGGAGGAGGGGACGGAGATCGAGGGCGGCTACCTGCGCGACACCCACTTTGCCGTGACGGACTTCGCCGACGGCACCGAGTACCTGACGGTGACCGTGACCGTGGGGGGGCGCAACCTGCCCCGCCCCGTGACCCGCACCACCGTGATCGCCAGCCCATGAGCACACGACTGCTTCGCTCGCGCAGCGGCATGACCCTGGTGGAGGTACTGGTGGCGCTGCTGGTGGGCCTGATGGTGCTGCAGACGGCCCTGACCTTCTTTGGCCAGCAGGGCCGGGCCTTCAGCCGCGGAACGATGGCCATGGGGGCCCTGCAGAACGGGCGCTATGCCCTGAACGCGCTGGAAAAGGACGTGCGCACGGTGGGCACGGGGGTGGTGGACCGCCAGCCGGCGCTCATCTACGCGGGACCGGACGTGCTGGCCTTCAACGCGGACTACGCCAGCAGCGACCCCGTGGACACGGAGGCCGTGTACGTGGACGAGCACGCCCCGGCCAGCCAGCTGCAGGCCGCCACGCGGGGCGGGCGATTTACCATCCCCATGACGATCTTCAGCTACCCGGACAGCAACTACTACGAGAACGACAGCAACAGCCCGGCGGAGACGATCACCTTCTTCTTTCAGCCCGACGCCACCACGCCGCGCGGGGACGACTTCGCCCTGTACCGGCAGGTGAACGCCACCCCGGCGGCCGTCGTGGCCCGCAGCCTCCTGCGGACGCCGAATACACCGTTCTTCGAATACATGGTGGTGCGGGTGCCCACCAACGGGCCCACGCAGCTCATGTCCGTGGGCGGCGGGCCCCTGTCGCACGTGGCGCCCCTGCACGGCTCGCCGCGCGACACGGGGAACCTGGCCCGGGTAGACAGCGTGCGGGCCGTGCGCGTGTCGTTCACCGTCACCAACGGCGAGCAGGGCAACGGGGAGCAGCGGCGCGCCGTGGAGCGCACCATCCGCATGCCCAACGCGGGGATGGCCACGCGCAACGTCTGCGGCGACGCGCCCCAGGGCACGGCGCTGGGGGCCCTGCGCGTGTCCATGCCCGGCGGCGCGCCCGGCGTGCAGCTCACCTGGGCGCCCTCCGTGGACGAGACGGCGGGCGAAAGCGACGTGCTGCGCTACATCCTGTGGAAGCGCACCCTTCCGGCGGCGTTCACGGACCCGTGGGTGAGCATCCCCGCGGGCCAGGGCGCCTACAGCTACGTGGACGAGGCGGTCGCCCCCGGCCAGACGGTGCAGTACGGGGTGGCCGTGCAGGACTGCACGCCCTCGCGGTCGCCGCGCTCGGCGTCGCCCGTCATCGTGATCCCCTGACCCGCGCGTGACCATGCACGACATGCGAGGCCGCGCGCTGGACCGCGGCGGATACGCCCTGATGATGGTGCTGCTGCTGGTGCTGGCCGTGGGCATTTTGGCGGCGGGCGCCGTGAGCATCGTGGGCAACGCGGGGCTCATCAACGCGTACGAGGCCCGGCGCACGGAGATGGAGGCGCTGGCCGACGCGGGGCTGGAGGTGGCCCGGGCCCGCCTGAACGCGGACGCGTCGCTGTACCCCGAGGAGGGGTACGCCATCCTGGAGAACAACCAGCCCCTGCGCGACGCCTCGGGCGCCGTGATCCCGGGGCTGCGCCGCAGCACCTACGCGGGCCCCGTGGGGCAGACGTCCGGCCAGTACGGCGTGTTCGGCAGCATCATCTCCGTGGTGGAGATGGGCGGCACGCGCGTGGTGCGGCGCGGCGACATCGCGCAGGAAAGCTTCGCGCGGTTCGCGTACTTCACGGACGTGGAGCCGGCCGCCATCTCGTTCGGCGGCGGCGACGTGATCTCGGGGCCGGTGCACAGCAACGACTTCATCAAGGTCTACAGCTCAGGCGCCACCTTTCGCGGCCCGGGCCGGGTGACCACGCACCGCAAGATCAGCGACCCGTCGCGGAGGGGCGTGTTCATGGAAGGGTACGCCGAAGACGTGGGGCGCATCGAGCTCCCCACGCTGGCGGACCTGAACAAGCTGCGGGGATACGCGCAGACGGGCGGCACGGTGTTCACGGCCCCCAACGGCGGCACCACGTGGGAGGCGCGGCTGCGCATCGAGTTCCTGACCATCGACCTGAACGGCGACCTGCGTCACGACGGCGAGAACGAGGGGTTCTTCCGCGTATACCGCAGCACGGGCGCGCCCAAGTACCTGATGGCGGGCGGCAAGGACAGCGGCTGGCCCGCCAGCGAGAACTGCGGCTACTGGACGGGAACGGGGGCCGGCCGCCGCTTTACCATGAGCAAGGACATCGCGGGGAACAACGCCACCAGGCAGACGGCCCTTCGCAGCAGCAGCGCGCGCTGCTACCTGGGC
>DASQZE010000183.1:0-13836 GCA_035638875.1 Longimicrobium sp. | reverse complement strand
CCGCGACGCCGAGGGCAAGTACCGCGAGGCCACCCTCTTTGACCACACCATCGACGATCCGGAGGTGCGCCGCGACCGCGAGGCCGCCTCACGCACCCGCAGCGGCATGGAGACGGCCGAGGTGCGCCTGCGCCGCGCCCGCCTGGACCTGCAGCGCACGCGGCTGGCCTCGCCGTTCGGGGGGCGCATCGCCTCGCTCAAGGTGGTCCCCGGCCAGTGGGTGCGGCAGGGCGACGAGCTGATGACCATCGTGGACCTGGACCCCATCCGCGTGGAGGTGCAGGTGCTGGAGAGCGAGATCGCGCACCTCACCCCCGGCCGCACGGCCGACGTGAGCTTCGCCGCGTTCCCCGACGAGCGCTTCACGGGGCGCATCCAGACCCTCAACCCCATCGTGGAAAGCGGCACCCGCACGGCGCGCGTCACGGTGCTGGTGCCCAACCCCGGCGGCCGCATCCTCCCCGGGATGTACGCCCGCGTGTCGCTGGAGGCCCGCCGCTACGCCGACCGCGTGCTCGTGCCGCGTAGCGCCGTGCTGGAGCGCGACCGCCGCAGCATGCTCTTCGTCTACGATCCGGCCGGCTCCGACGGGCTGGCCAAGTGGCGCTACGTCACCACCGGCCTGCAGAACGACTCGCTGGTGGAGATCGTCAGCCAGGGCGTAGACACGGACAGCGTGAAGCCCGGCGAGACGGTGCTCACGGAGGGGCACTACACGCTGATCCACGACGCCCGCGTGCGCCTTGCGGCCGATCCGCAGCGCGAAGGCGGGCGGCCGGACTGACTGGGGCGGGGCTCGCGACGGAGCGGCTGAAGCCGCCGCAACGACTGCGGAAAGCCTCACAAACTGCGTGAGGCTTCACCTGCGGAACGGGGTTCGGCGCCATGGCCGGTGGCACTGATGTTCGCCGCCGCGCCGATCGGCGGCCGTGTAGTCCGCGCAGGCGGACTTCATGACGTGCGAGCCGCGGTTTCAACCGCCTGGACGGATCGGCGCACGACGCGCTGAACTCCGCCCGTGCTGGACCCGTGCCGACGCCGGGGGATCCGCCGGATTGCGCCGGCGCGTGTGGTCCCGCGGATTCGCCCGCGTTGGATCCGCTGAGCTCGGCCTGTGTGTGATTCGCCGGATCCGCCCTGCGCGTTCGCTGATCGCGATCGGCCAACGCCGGCGCCTGTTCGATCCGCCGGGATCCGCTCGTGTTCGATCGGCTGAGTCCGGCCCTGTCGGTCCGGCAGATTCGCCCAAGCTCGATCCGCCGAATTCCGTTTCGCGGTGATGGCTCCGCGCCGGATTTCGGCTGATGTGCCGCCTCTCCTGGGGCACATGAAATCCGGCGCCCGCGGCGTTCGCCATCCGCCGTCCCTTTCGGCTCCTGGCACGTTGCCGCGGTTCCCGATCCCGATCCATCGACCCTCGTATTCCCGACGGCTTTCCAATGACTCGCATGCGAATTCCCGCGCTCCTGGGGCTGGCGATGCTCGCCGCGCCGGCGCTGCACGCCCAGGTGCCGGACACGGTGCCCCTGACGCTGAACCAGGCGCTGCGGACGGCCGAGGAGAACAATCCCACGTACCGCCGCGCCCTCACCGAGGTGGGCACGGCCCGCGCGGACGTGCGCCGCGCGCGCGGGGCCTTTCTGCCCTCCGTGACACTGGGGCTGGGGACGACCGTCGGCTATAGCCGCGCCGTCTCGGCCACGGGCGACTTCGGCGAGTCGGTGAGCCGCGACACGGTGGTGACCAGCAACACCAGCACGGCCAACCAGTCGCTCTCGCTGGGGCAGGTCACCCTGCTGGACGGCGGGCAGCGCCGGAGCGACCTGCGCGCCGCCCGCGCCGGCGAGCAGGCCGTCACCGCGCGCGTGGCGGGGGCCGGGCTTACCTTCCGGGCGGACGTGAGCCGCCGTTACTGGACCGCCGTGCGCGCCGACCGCACCATCCGCCTGGAAGAGGCGCTGCTCGCCAGCGCGCGCGACCGCCTGGAGGTCACGCGGGCGCTGGTGCGCGTAGGCGTGCGCGGCCCCATCGACGTGCTGGGCGCCGAGGTGACGGTGGCCGAGCAGGAGCAGGCGCTGGAGCGCGCGCGGGGCGAGGCGCGCGTGGCGCAGCTGGACCTGCGCCAGGCCATGGGCGTGATGGACGACGACTGGCTGCGGCTCACGGACGAGCCGGTCCCGGCGTTCGACCCGGCCCCGCTCAATCCCGGCGCGCTGGTAGAGCGCGCGCTGGGCAGCCATCCGCGCGTGCAGCGGGCGCAGCTCGGCGTCACGCAGACCGAGCACCGCCTTTCCTCGGCCCAGGCCGCCCGTTGGCCCCGCCTGGCGGTCAGCGCGGGGCTGGGCCGCAACGAGTATTTCCGGGATCCGTATTCCGGGCTGTACGACCTGCGGCCGGCGAACCGGAACGCCAACGTGAGCTTCGGCGTGCAGATCCCGCTCTTCAACGGCTACCAGACGGCGTACCAGATCCAGTCCGCCCGTGCCGCCCGCGACGCCGCGCAGGAGGACGCGCGGGGCGAGCGGCTGGCGGTGGAGCGCGAGGTGCGCGGCGCGCTGGTGGACCTGGACAACGCCTACCGCGCGGCGCAGAACGCCGAGCGCACGCTGGGGCTCAACCGCCGCCGGCTGGAGCTGGCCCAGCAGCAGTACCGCGTGGGCGCCCTGAACCTGACCGACCTCACCGACGCCGTGGAGCGCACGGCCCGCGCCGAGCGCGACGCCCTGCGCACGCGCTTCGAGTTCGCCACGGCGCACGCCACGCTCGAGGAGCGGCTGGGCGGCCCCGTGCGCCCGTGATCCGCATCCCGCCCCCCGCCGCCTGACCCGGAGCCCGCCGCCGCATGTCGCTTCCCCGCGTCGCCATCGCGCGCCCCGTGGCCGTGGCCATGTTCTTCCTGGGCATCGTCTTCCTGGGCCTGCTGTCGTTCGTCCGCCTGCCCATCGACCTCCTTCCGGACGTGGCGTACCCCCGGCTCGTCGTCTACACGACGGATCCCGGCGCCGCGCCGGCGGAGGTGGAGCGCTTCATCACGGAGCCCGTGGAGCAGGCCGTCAGCACGGTGCCGGGGGTGCAGGGGGTGGAGAGCGTGACCCGCGAGGGCGCCTCGCTGGTCACGGCCCGCTTCGCGTGGGGCACGGACATGGAGTTCGCCGCCCTCAACGTCCGCGAAAAGCTCGACAACCTGCGCGACGGGCTGCCGGAGCTGGCCTCGCGCCCCATCGTGCTGCGGACGGACCCCCGCAGCGAGCCCGTGATGGCGCTGGCCGTGGCGGGCGGGCGCGACCTGCCGGGGCTCAAGGAGCTGGCGGAGCTCGTCTTCAAGCGGCGGCTGGAGCAGATCGACGGCGTGGCCCTGGCCCAAGTGACGGGCGGCGTGGAGCGCGAGATCCACGTGGACGTGGATCCCCGCGCCCTGGAAAGCTTCGGGCTGACGGTGCAGGACGTGTCCACGGCCCTGGCCGCGTCCAACGCGCAGGCGCCGGGGGGCACCATCCGCCGCGGCCGCTACCGCTACTCGCTGCGCACGCTGGGCGAGCTGCAGGGGGTGGACGAGATCGCCGCCGTGCCCCTGCGCAAGGCGGGCACGAACGTGGACTCCACCGGCGCGCGCGTGCTGCTGCGCGACGTGGCGCGGGTGGAGGACGGCTTCAAGGAGCGCGAGTCGCTGGCCCGCTACAACGGCCAGGAGTCCGTGGGGCTGCTGGTCTACAAGAACGCGGACGCCAACACCGTCCGCGTGGCCCAGCAGGTGGACGAGACGCTGGTGCAGCTGCGGCGCGAGTACCCGGACGTGCAGCTGCAGGTGGCCATGAGCCAGGCCGGCTTCATCTCCGACGCCCTGGCCAACGTGGTCCAGGAGGTGATCCTGGGCGGCATCCTCGCCTTTTTGGTCCTCTTCCTCTTCCTGCGCGAGGGGCGCTACCCCGTCGCCATCGCCCTCGCCATCCCCATCTCCCTCATCGCCACCTTCGCGATGATGCACGCCACGGGCGTGTCGGTCAACATCCTGTCGCTGGGCGGGATGGCGCTGGGGGTGGGATTGCTGATGGACAACTCCATCGTGGTGCTGGAGAACGTCTTCCGGCACCGCGAGCTGGGGCTGCGCGCCCGCATGGCCGCCGCCGTGGGCGCGGAAGAGGTGCAGCGCGCCATCACCGCGTCCACCCTCACCACCATCGCCGTCTTCGGCCCCATCGTCTACGTGGAGGGAGTGGCGGGCGAGCTGCTGGGGGCCCTGGCGATGACCGTCGCCTTCTCGCTCCTCGCCTCCATCCTCGTGGCCGTGACCCTGCTCCCTGCCATGGCCGCGCGGTGGGAGGGGGAGGTGGGGCGGCAGGGGACGGGGCGGGTGGCGCGCTTCTTCGCGCCCGTGCTGGACGGTTTCGACCGCGGGTTCGCGCGCTTCGCCGCCTTCTACGAGCGCACGCTGCAGGCGGGGATGCGGCACCGCGGGCGGACCATGGGCATCGCGTTCGGAATGCTGGCCCTCGGCCTTGCCGTGGGCGTGATGCTGCCGCGGGGCGTGCTGCCTGAGGTGGACCAGGGGCAGTTCCGGCTGCGGGTGGAGCTGCCGCAGGGCACGCCCCTGGAGCGCACGGCGGACGAGACGGCCAGGCTGGAGCGGCTGCTGCGGGCGGACCCCGCCGTGGACGCCGTCTTTACCCGCGTGGGCCGGCAGGTGGCCGCCGCGGGGATGGACGACCGCCCGAGCGGGCTGAACACGGCCCTGGTCGAGGTGCGGCTGGACGGCGGCGAATCCACGGCGGACGCGCTGGAACGCCTGCGCCCGGGGCTGGCAGGCTTTCCCACGGGGAGCGTGACGGTAGAGGCGGGGCAGGCGACGGCGTTGGGCAAGCTGCTGGGCGGGGGCGAGGCGGACCTGGCCGTGCGCGTGCGCGGCGAGGACATGGAGGCCGCCCTGGCCTACGCCACCGTCGCGCAGCGCCGCCTTGCGGGGGAGCGCACGCTGGCCAACGTCCGCGTGGGGACGGAGATGGGGCAGCCGGAGATGCGGGTGGAGATCGACCGCGAGCGGGCCGCCGCGTTCGGCGTGGACCCGTCGAAGGTCGCCAGTACCGTGCAGGACTACATGCAGGGGTCGCGGGCCACGGACCTGGTGGAGTTCGACCGCAAGGTGCCCATCATGGTGCGCCTCCCCGAAGAGGCGCGCCGCTCCGCGCAGACGCTGGAGCAGCTGCAGGTGGACGGCGTGCCCCTGCGTGAGCTGGTGCGCGTGTACGACGCCGCCGGCCCGTCGGAGATCCGGCGGATGGACCAGAGCCGCGTCGTCACCCTGCACGCCGACGTGGCGTCCGGCGGGGTGGACGATGCCGTGTCGCGCGTGCAGGCGGCGCTCGCCGCCACGCCCCCGCCGCACGGGCTCGTCGTCTCCATCGGCGGGGAGAACGAGGAGATGCGCAAGGGCTTCCGCGACCTGGCGTTCGCCTTTCTCCTCGCCATCCTCCTCGTCTACATGCTCCTGGCGGCGGAGTTCGAGTCGCTGCTCCTGCCCTTCATCGTGCTCCTGGCCGTGCCCCTGGCCGCCGTGGGCGCCACGCTGGCCCTGTGGGTCACGGGCGCCGGCATCAACACCATGTCGCTCATAGGGATGGTGATCCTGGTCGGCATCGTGGACAACGACGCCGTGGTGAAGGTGGACTTCATCAACCAGATGCGAAAACGGGGGATGAGCCGCCGTGACGCCATCTTCGCGGCGGGGCACGCGCGCATGCGGCCCATCGTCATGAATACCATCACGGCCATGCTGGGGCTGCTCCCCATGGCGCTGGCCATCGGCCCGGGGGCGGAGCTGCAGGCGCCGCTGGCCATCGCCGTGTTCGGCGGGCTGCTTTCGGCCACGGCGCTCACGCTCGTCGTCATCCCCGTCGCGTACGACGTGCTGGACGAGGCCGGCGAGCGCATGCGCGCCTGGTTCGGCCGCCCCGCCGCCGCGGCGGAGCCTGCCGTCGCCGTCCCGACGGGCCTGGCCGCAGGCGACTGATGGTGCGCCGATGATCCGCTTCTCCATCCGCCGCCCCGTCGCCGTCGCGATGATCTACGGCGCCCTGGCCCTGCTGGGCGTGGCGTCGTGGCTCAACGTACCCGTGGAGCTGCTTCCCGAGACGGAGCTGCCGCGGCTGCGAATCACCGCGACGTGGCCGGGCGCATCGCCCGAGGTCACCGAGGCGTTCCTCACCTCGCCCATCGAGGCGGCGGTGCAGCAGGTGCGCGGGGTGGAGAAGGTGACTTCCACGTCGCAGGAGGAAAGCGGCGTCATCGAGGTGCAGTTCGGCCGCGACGCGGACCTGGACTTTGCCCGCCTGGAGCTGAGCGAGCAGCTGGCGGCCCTGGACGAGAACCTTCCCGAGGGGGCCCTGCGCCCCGTCGTGGAGCCGTACGTCCCCGAGGAGTTCGCCGACCAGGACCGCCCCTTTCTGAGCTACACGCTCACGGGCCCGCTCACGGCCGAGGCCCTGCGCACCGTGGTGGACGAGACGGTCGCCCCCGAGCTGCGCCAGGTGGAGGGGGTGGCCGACGTGCAGGTGCGCGGCGGCCGGGCGCGCGTGCTGGAGGTGGCGCTCGACGAGCGGAAGATCCTGGCGCTGGGATTGACGCCGGAGGCCGTGCGGCAGCGGGTCAGCGGCCTGGAGGACGTGCGCGAGGCGGGGCAGGTGAGCCGCGGGGGAATGCTGTACGCCCTGGCCGTGCGCGAGTACGCCGGCAGCGCCGAGCGCATCCGCCGCCTTCCCCTGCTCACGGACAAGGGGCGCGTGGTCCGGCTGCAGGACGTGGCCGTCGTGCGCGACACGTACGAAGAGCCGCGCACCTTCTACCGCATCGACGGGCAGCCCGCCGTCTCCTTCCAGGTGGTCAAGGAGATCGGCACCAACGTCGTCCACGTGGCCGATGCGGTGAAGGCACGCATGGCGGGGGTGGAATCCCGCCTCCCCTCCGGCACGCGGGTCCTCCTGGACGACGACGAGAGCGAGGCCGTGCGCACCCAGCTCACGGACCTGCGCGGCCGCGCCCTGTCGTCGGCGCTCATCGTCTTCGTGGTCCTGTTCCTCTTTCTGCGCTCGTTCCGCAGCGCGGCCATCGTCTTTGCCAGCATCGCCTTCGCGGCGCTCATCACCCTCAACCTCATCTTCTTCGGCGGGCTCACGCTCAACGCGCTCACGCTCATGGGGCTGGCGATGGGCTTCGGGCTCATCATCGACAACGCGGTGGTGGTGCTGGAGAACGTGTACCGCCACGCGCGCACGGCGCCGGACGCCGAGGCCGCGGCGGAGCGGGGCGCGCGCGAGATGGTGCTCCCCGTGCTGGCCGCCACGCTCACCACCATCATCGTCTTCATCCCGTTCGTCTACCTGCAGGGCGAGGTGCGGCTCTTCTACGTGCCGCTGGCCATCGTCGTGGGCTTTACCAACCTGGCCTCGCTCTTCGTCACCTTCTCCTTCACGCCCGCGCTGGCCGGGCGCCTGCTGGGCAGCCGCGTGCGGCAGATCCGCGAGCAGGGCGTGCGCGCGCGGCCGCCCTGGTACGAGCGGGTGTACGGGCGGATGGTGGGGGGCAGCCTGCGCTGGCCGTGGCTGGCCGTGCTCGTGGCCGTGCTGGCCCTGGGGGGATCGGCGCACCTGTTCCAGAAATACGTGCCGCGCGGCACCGTCTGGCGCGCCTGGTACGACCAGGAGTCGTACATCAGCATCAGCTTCGACCTTCCCCGGGGCGAGGAGCTGGAGCGCACGGACCAGCTGGTGCGCTACTTCGAGGAACGCTTGGCGGCCATGCCCGAGGTGGCGCGGTTCACCACCTACGTGTACCCGCAGGCCGCCCGCATGCGGGTGGAGTTCCCCGATTCGCTGCAGGAGACCGCCATCCCCGTCTCCGTCAAGGAGCAGATGGAGGCGTACAGCCACCAGTACGGCGGCGCCGAGGTGCAGGTGCAGGGGTACGGGCCGTCGTTCTACGGCGGGGGCTCGTCGCCGCCCAACTACAGCATCCAGGTGCTGGGCTACAACTACGAGCGCGTCCGGGAGATCGGCGAAGACGTGGGCCGCCGCCTGCAGCAGTTCTCGCGCATCCAGGACGTCGACACCAACTCCGACGGCGCCTGGTTCCAGCGCGACAAGGCCACCGAGGTCGTGCTGCGCGTGGACCGCCCCGCGCTGGCCGCGCACGGCCTGTCCGCGGCCGAGGTGGTGCAGCGGGTGGGCGCCGCCGTGGGGCGCAACGGGTCGCGCGGCCGGCTGCGCGTGGGCGACGAGGAGGTGGCGTTCTCCGTGGCGCTGGACGGCCACCAGCAGATGGACGTGCAGCAGCTGCGGCAGCTGCTCATTCCCGGCCCCCGGGGCGGCGCCGTGCGGCTGGCGGACGTGGCGCGCGTGGACGAGCGCGAGGTGCTCAGCCGCATCGTGCGCGAAGACCAGCAGTACCAGCGCACGGTGAGCTACGAGTTCCGCGGCCCCACCAAGCTGGGCGACAAGGTGCACGAGGCCGTGATGAAGTCCACCCGCCTCCCGGCCGGCTACACGCTCGTGGGCCGCGAGCAGTGGAAGTGGAGCGACGACGAAAAGACGCAGATCTACGGCGTTCTGGCCGTGTCGCTCATCCTCGTCTTCATGGTCACGGCGGCCCTGTTCGAGTCCCTGCGCCAGCCCCTGTGCGTGCTGCTGACCGTGCCCATGGCGCTCATCGGCGTCTTCCTGGTCTTCTTCTTCACGGGCGCCAGCTTCAGCCGCGAGGCGTTCATTGGCGTGATCATGATGGGCGGGGTGGTCACCAACAACGCCACGCTGCTGGTGGACCACATCAACCAGAAGCGCCGCGGCGACGTCCTTCCCCTGCGCGACGCCATCCTGCAGGGCACGCTCGAGCGGGTGCGGCCCATCCTGATGACGAGCGCCGTGACCATCCTGGGCCTGCTGCCGCTGGTGGTGATGAGCGAGGCCGCCGACGCCAACATCTGGAATGCGCTGGGCTACGCGCTGCTGGGCGGGCTGGCCAGCAGCACGGTGCTGGTGCTGACCGTCACGCCCGCCCTGTACCTGCTCTTCGAGCGCGGCCCCGAGCGCAAACGCCTGCGCATCGCGGAGGCGACGCCGGTGGCGGTGGCGGGTTGAGCGGAACCACTTTCCCACTTTCGCACTTTCGCACTTTCGCACTTTCGCACTTTCGCACTGCTGCTTTGGGCGTGCCCCTCCGCTGCGCTCCGGGTCGGGCTGCGCGCGCCGTAGGCAACGATACAACTGTTGCCAACGGCGCCGAGCCCCCTGCGCATCAGGGCAACGATACTGCTGTTGCCCTGCCGCTCCGGGGTCTCGGCCCTGCGGGCGCGCATCCCTCACGCAACGGCGCCCCTCCCCCGGCCCCTCCCCGCGCAAACTGCCGCGCGGAGAGGGGAGAACGGCGTCCGGACCGCGGGGTCCGCGCGGGGCCCTCACCCCCCGGCCCCCTCTCCCGTACACGACCTCTCTGCACCCTCGATTGCCTGCCCTGTACGGGCGAGGGGGAGATGGTCTATCGAGGAGGTAGTGTGCGGCTGCCCCGCAGTTCTCCCCTCTCCGCAAGGAATGAGCGGGGAGGGGGCCGGGGGGAGGGCCGGGGGGCACTCCGCCCGTGCAGGTGCCCCGCTCCGCGACGGTACTCCACCTTCGCCCAACCCCTCCCCCGAAGTTGGGGGAGGGGTCGCCCGCCGTCGCGAGGAACGAGCGAAAGGCCGGGCGGGGGAGAGGGCTCCCTGATCCGAAGCACAACGAAAACGCGGCCCCCGGCATTCATGCCGGGGGCCGCGTCAGCACGTGGCGATCGGGATCAGACGGTCGCCGTCTCGCTCTGCGCGGGGGCCGCCTGGGCCGGGGCCGCGGTAGCGGCGGGCACCTGCGCGGGCGCCGGGGGCGTCTGCAGGTAGTTCTGCTCCGAGTTCGCCTGGATGGACCCCTCGTCCAGGCCGTTCACGGCGCGCTTGAAGTCGCGGATCCCCTTGCCCATTCCGCCAGCCAGCTCCGGGAGTCGCTTGGCCCCGAACAGGAGCAGCAGCACGCCGAAGATCAGGACCAGCTCGCCAAAACCAAGACCAAACGGCATGTTGACCTCCCAGATCGAGAAACAGAAAAAGCCGCGGTACCCCGCGTCGAAAGTCAGTCCAATGTTCGGCACTATGCACCCCCTGTGCCGAAAACGCTCCTGCAAGATAATGCCGGACGGCGCCTGCCACAACGGGGCAACCGAATCTTCAGCAATCCCCGAACCCGTTGTCGGGCAGCGCCTTACGCCCGCCGCTGCCGCCTCCCCACCGCGCCCGCGTGCCCGAGCGTCACCCTGCGGCCTCCAGCGCGGCCCTCCGCTCGTCCGTCCGGACCTCGCCCGCCTGCGTCCCCGCATCCTCCGCGGCGACCGGGTCCCGCCGCCGCCACGCATCCGCCAGCGCATCGCCCGCCCACGCCGCCGCGCCCACGGCCGACGCCGCCATCAGCCCGTGCTCGGAGTACCAGTGGATGGGCCAGAGCCCCGCCTGCACGGCGTTGCTGATGGATTCGCCGCTGAAGCCCATCCAGAACTCCCACGTCATCCCGCGCAGAAAGTCCATCCACCCGCCGGCCCGCGCCCACTCCTCGTGCAGCGAGGCCGCGGAAAGCACCAGCAGCGTGATCCCCGCACCCGTTCCGTACACGCCGCCGCCGTACTCCTCCACCCGCGACAGCGCGCCCTCGTGCAGCCGCGCCCGCCGCGAGGGTCCGCGCAGCCAGCCCCATCCCGCGCGCACGAGGCAAACCGCCATCGCCGCCGTCAGCACCACGGGGATGAGCGGCGAGCGGTGCAATCCGTTGCCCATCGCGAAGCCGATCCCGGCAGCGGCCGCCGCGATCCCGCCCAGCACCATCCATCCGCGGCGGTCCAGGTACGGCCACGTGCCCGGGTATGCGTGCGCCGCGAGCGGGGCAGGGGCCGGGACCTCGGGTGCACGGGCCGGAGCAGTGTCGGTCACGGTGTCCATCGTCTCTGCGGAGAGGGATACGCGGATGGTGGATCGTGCGGATCTCTACGAAGGCGCACCCGGGCGGTTTCAGCCGGGGCTCAGCCGCGGACGCCGCGCTCCAGCGCCTGGATGGCCGCGCGCACCTCGTCCGGCAGCGGCGTCTTGCGAGCGGAACCGTAGTCGTAAGAGACGAGCAGCGCCGTCCCCTCTGCCGCGACGTCAGCCAGGGCGCGGCTCACCAGCCGGTACTCGTGCGTAAAGCGGTCCTCGCCCACCTCCGTGGCCCGCGCGCCGACGACGACCGTGTCGGGATAGGTGACGGGCCGCCGGTAGCGCGCCTGCGTGCTGGCCAGGATGGGCCCCGTCTGCCGGGCCTCCGTCAGCTCGCGAAATCCGATGCGGTCCAGGTACTGGATCCGCGCGCTCTCGAAGTAGGTGAAGTAGCGCGCGTGGTTCACGTGGCGAAAGTAGTCCATCTCCGCCCACGCCACCGGCCACTCCACTACCACCGGGAACTCCGCCCGCAGCCGCCGCTCCGCCTCGCTCGCCTCCGTGGGCGTTCCCGCCCCGGCCGATGGATTGATGCTCGTCATTGGCCAGGAGAGGATTCGAGGGACGCGGCCGCGCCCAGCCCCGCGGCCCGGCCCGTCGCCCACGCCCAGAAGAAGTTGTATCCGCCGATGGGCCCAAAGCAGTCCAGGATCTCGCCGCACAGGAACAATCCCGGCACCACCCGGCTCTCCCCCGTGCGAGGGTCCACGTCGCCCAGCGGCACCCCGCCGCCCGTCACCTCCGCCTTCTTGTACCCCTCGTCGCCCGTCCACGGCAGGCGGTAGCGGGCCAGCGCTTCTACGAGCCGCGCCCGCTCGTCGCGCCGCAGCTGCGACCGCGTGCGTTCCGGGTCCACCCCGCACTCGTCCAGCAGCGTGTCGGCCAGGCGCTGCGGCAGCTGGCGCCGCACGAGCGATCCGATGGTGCCCGGTCCGGCCTCCAGCAGCAGCGCCTCCCACGCCCGCGCGTCCATGGCCGTCCACTGCGCGTAGATCGGCTGCCGCCGCGCCGGATCGTGCGCCGACCGCACGGCCAGGTGCGACACGTTCAGCGCCGTGGGCCCGCTGTATCCGCGGTGGGTAAAGAGAAATCCGCCGGTGGACTGCAGGCTCCCCTTGTCCAGCGGCGCGTCCAGCGTCACCTCCAGCGACACGCCGGCGAGCCCCGCGTGCACGGCCGGAGTCGACGTCAGCGGCGTGAGGGCCGCGTAGGTCTCGTGCAGCGAATGTCCCAGCTGCCGCACGATGTTCAGCCCCGTCCCGTCGCTCCCCGTCGCCGGCACGGACAATCCGCCCGTCGCCAGGATCACCGCCGCCGCCGCGATCTCCTCTCCGCCGTCCAGCAGCACCGTCCACGGCTCCGCGCCGGCCGGCGGCCGCATCCCCACCACCTTCGCGCCGAAGCGCATCTCCACCCCGCGGCGGTGCGCCAGCCCCAGCAGCCCGTCTCGGACGTCGCGCGCCCGGTTGGATTTCGGGAACAGCTTTCCCGTCTCCGGCTCCAGGGCCAGCGGCAGCCCCACCTCCTCCTCGAAGAAGCGGCGCTGATCGGCCAGGGGCCAGGAGAGGAGCATCTTCTTGAGCGAGTTGCGCGACGACTCCGTGAAGTACCGGGCCGCGCTCACCTCCCAGGGCAGCACGTTGCACCGCCCGCCTCCGCTGATGAGGATCTTGCGGCCGCCGTCCCGCGTGCGCTCCAGCAGCAGCGTGCGCCGCCCCCCGGCCGCCGCGAAGATCGCCGCCATGGTCCCCGCGGCTCCGGCCCCCACCACCACGATCGGCAGATCCGCGTCCGTCACGTTGCTCTCGTCTTTATATAGGCGTGCATTCGGGGGATCATAGCGCGCGGAGCGGGATTTCGGAACGGGCGCAGAACAGCGATGGACGGCGACGACGGATGCGGGCGTGCCCCTCCGCTGCGCTCCGGGTCGGGCTGCGCGCGCCGTAGGCAACGATACAACTGTTGCCAACGGCGCCGAGCCCCCTGCGCATCAGGGCAACGATACTGCTGTTGCCCCGCCGCTCCGGGTTCTCGGCCCTGCGGGCGCGCATCCCTCACGCAACGGCGCCGGTCCGCCGGGCGTCGGTGGGCCCCTCACCCCCCGGCCCCCTCTCCCGTACACGACGTGTCTGCACCCTCGATTGCCTTCCCTGTACAGGAGAGGGGGAGAAGGCCGTTCCCGGACCGCTTGTCTCCCCCTCTCCGCGAGGAACGAGCGGGGAGGGGGCCGGGGGGAGGGGCGCTCCGCCGGTGTACGGCTCCCGCCTCGCGATGCTCACCCAACGGCACTCCCCCGTGCACCGATCCGCGCCTGTCGCGACGAAAGCTCATAGAAGTATACACCCCCTCCCGCGCAGTTTGCGGGAGGGGGTGGACGAGCCTAAGCGAGGCCGAGGGAGGGCCACCGGGGGAGGCCCCCACCGCCCCCTCGTGCCATCGCCGTTACAGACCCTTGACGCGTGGTTTCAGCCGCACTATACTATGCGCCCCTTCGCGGACACGGCAAAATTTATGATTCAGCCAGATTCGCGATCCGGGGTTGACGCCGGTCGGACAGGCTGATATCCTTTAGGGCTGTCGCATGAACGGGAAGAGTCGGGCTGGGTGAGCGGAAATACGGTATATCGCCCCTTGACCGCAGCGCATAAATCGTGTAAATTCAAGGCGTTGAGGGAAATCGAGCCGACGAAGAACTAAAGAACCTCTTCACCGGCTGGCCTTGACGGACGGGACCGAGGCTGTTAGCTTCAAGGGCTGCCACGAACGAGGCGGCAGACGGAAAGCGGATGACGCGGCGGCCGGGTGAA
>DASQZE010000182.1:0-10823 GCA_035638875.1 Longimicrobium sp. | reverse complement strand
CGGGGTCCGCGCAGATGCGCTCCACCCACGCATCCACCACCTCCTCCACGTGCGCCTCCAGCACGTCTCCCGCGTGCGCCAGCCCCTCGATCTGCCCCGCGGCATCCGGCCAGTCCACCTCCGCCTCCGGCACATCCACCTCCGCCGTGGCCGCGGAGAGCCAGAGGGTGAACACGGAGCCGCGGCCGGGGCGGCTGCGCGCGGACAGCTCGCCGCCCATCAGCCGGGCAAAGCGGCGGCTGATGGCCAGCCCCAGCCCCGTGCCCCCCGTCTCGCGCGTGTGCGTGTCGTCCACCTGCGTGAACGGCTCGAAGATGCGGGCCAGGTGCTCCGGCGCAATGCCGATCCCCGTGTCTTCCACCTCGATGCACGCGTACGGCCCCGGCTGCGAGGGGTCCACGCCGGGGAGCGGCTCCGCGTCGCCCCAGCAGCGCACGGTCACGCGGCCGCCGGCGCGGGTGAACTTGATGGCGTTGCTCAGCAGGTTCAGCAGGATCTGCCGCACGCGGTCCGGGTCGCCCACGTACGCCGCGTCGGCATCGCACGGCACCTCGCCCAGCTCCACGCCGCGCGCCGCGCCCTGGGGCAGCACCATGGCCAGCGCATCCGACGCCGCGTCGCGCAGCCCCACCCGCGCGCGCGTGACCCCCATCTGCCCCGCCTCGATCTTGGCGAAGTCCAGCACGTCGTTCACCAGCCCCAGCAGGTGCTGGCTGCTGGCCCGCATGCGGTCCAGGTAGCCGCGCTGGCCGTCGCTCAGCGGCCCCTGGATCCCCATGTCCAGCAGGTCCGCGTAGCCGATGACGGCGTTGATGGGCGTGCGGATCTCGTGGCTCATGGTCGCCAGGAACACCGACTTGGCGCGATTGGCCTCTTCCGCCTGCGCCCGCGCGGCCTGCGCCTCGGCAAGGGCCTGCGTGCGCGCCTCCTGCGCCCGCAGCGTCGCCTCCACGTCCGTGTTGGTACCGAACCAGCGCACCACGCGCCCGGCGTCGTCGCGCACGGGGAGGGCGCGCGACAGGAAGCGGCGGTACGTCCCGTCCGCGCCGCGCAGGGGAAAGGTGTCTTCCCACGAGTCGCCGGACTCCACGGCGGCGCGGTAGCGCGTCTCCACCCGCGCCAGGTGGTCCGGGTGATGGAGCGTGCGCCATCCCCACCCCGCCATCTGCTCCAGCGTGGTGCCCGTGTAGTCGTACCAGCGCTGGTTGTACCAGGAGATGGCGCCCGTCTCGTCCGCCATCCACGCCAATTGGGGGATGGATTCCGCCAGCGAGCGGAACTGGCGCTCGCTTTCCTCCAGCGCCCGCCGGGCCCGCACCTGCGCCGTGATCTCCGTGCTGACGCTCACCAGCCCGCGCACGGCACCGTCGTCGTCCACCAGCGGATGGTAGACGAGGTTGAAGAAGCGCTCCTGCGTTCGCCCGTCGCCGGCCGCGTCGTACGCCACCCGGAGCTCGGGGGACCGGAACGCCTGGCCCGTGCGGTACACCTGGTCCAGCAGGGCGATGACCCCCTGCCCCTCCAGCTCCGGCAGCAGCTCCCGCACGGGGTGCCCCACGGGGTCGCGCCCGCCGATCTGCCCGCGGTACACGGGGTTGGCCATCTCGTACACGTGGTCCGGCCCGCGCGTGACGCAGATGGCCACGGGCGCCCGCTCGAACACCTGCGACAGCTCCGCCTCGGCCCGCTCCGCCGCGGCGCGGGCGCGGCGCTCCGCCTCGTACAGGCCCGCGCGGCGCACGGCCTGCGCGCACTGGCGGCCCAGGGCCATCATGAACGCGCGGTCGTCGTCGCCGAAGTCGCGCGGCTGCGAAAAGCTGAGCCCCATGGCCCCCACCCGCTCGCCCTCGACGACGAGCGGCACGCAGACGCTCATGGGGTGGTCGCCCTCCGCCTGCCCCATGCGGGGGTAGCGCTGCGCGCGTTCCGCGAGCGAGCGGACGATCTCGATCTCCCCCGTGCGGGCGGTCTGGGCGAGCGGCACGTCCGCCCCCAGGGGAAAGCGCCGCCACGCCTCTACCCGCGCCGGCGCATAGCCGCGCGCGGCGAGCACCTCCAGGTGTCCGCCGTCCGGCGTGACGAGCACCAGCACGCCCGCTTCCGCCTCCAGCGCGTCGATCCCCTGGTCCATCACCACGTTGGCCACCTGCGCGGGGGTCAGCGCCTCCGACAGCGCCTCGGTGATGGCCTGCAGCCGGCGCGTGCGGCCGGCGGCGTGCTCCGCCCGCTGCTCCGCGCGCACCCGCTCGCTCACGTCCAGCACCAGGGAGAGCTGGCCCAGCATGGTGCCGCGCGAGTCGATGACCGCCGTGTTGTACCACTCGCAGTGCAGAACGCGGCCGTCGCGGGTGAGGTTGCGGTTGGCGGAGAACGTCTGCCGTGCACGCCCGTCCACCAGGTCCGACGACACGCGGCGCACCTGCGGCACGTCGTCCGGGTGCACGAACGGCCACTCGGGCGATGCCTTGCCGCGCACCTCGTCCGCGCGCCACCCGAAGAGGGCCTCGGCCTCCGGGCTCCAGCGCACCACGTGCCCCTCCGCGTCCCACTCCACCGAGGCCAGCGGGGGCTGCGGATGGGCGGGCGTGCGGGCGTCCGGGCCGGGGTTGTTCGGCGGTGTAGGCTGGTTCATGGGTCCGTGGATGTGGCACGCGCGTCAATGGGCGAGGCGCGAACAAGTTTTGGGCCGTCGCGCGGGGCGCGGCCCTCCGGGGCCCTCACCCGGGTTCGTAAACCTCACCCACCCTCTCCCGCAAACTGCGTGGGAGAGGGTATACACCCCAGTCCCATCGCGATGGCGGGCCTCTTCCGCGTCGAAGTTCTCCCCCTCTCCGCGAGGAACGAGCGGGGAGGGGGCCGGGGGGAGGGGCTCTCCGCCGGTGCAGCAAGCCCGCCTTCGTGCATGGGCTTGGTTCTCCCCCTTGTCCCGGCGCAGTTTGCCGGGGGAGGGGGCCGGGGCCGGGGGGGGCCGCCCGCCTCCGTGCACGATTGTTTCCTGCCCGCATCCAGGTGAAGTTGTTGGTGCACCGGCCCGCCCGGACCCGCCCCCGTCCCCCGGAGGATGCGCATGCTCCCGTCCCGACTCATCCGCCTCGTCCCCCTGGCGGTGCTGCTCGCCCTCCCCGCCGTGGGGCAGACCCGGTCCCTCGCGCTGGAGCCGTGTACGGAGCGCGGCCTGCCGGCGGATGCACGCTGCGGCACGCTGCAGGTGCCGGAGAACCGCGACCGGCCGGGCGGCCGCCAACTTTCGCTGTACGTGGTGGTGATCCCCGCGCGCACGGCGGCGCCGGCGCGCGAGGCGCTCACCTTCTTCGGCGGGGGGCCGGGGCAGGCGATCGCGGGCTCCGCCGGCCCCTTCGGCGAGCTGTTCGAGCCGGTGCGCGAAACGCGCGACCTGCTGTTCGTGGACCAGCGGGGCACGGGGCGCTCGTCGCCCCTGAAGTGCCACTTTCGCGATCCGGACAACCCGCAGACGTACCTGGACCGCTTCATCCCGCCGGACGGCGCCGCGCAGTGCCGCGACTCGCTGGCGCGCACGGCGGACCTGGCGCGCTACGGCTATCCCGAGCTGGCGCACGACGTGGAGGCGGTGCGCACGGCCCTGGGCTACGAGGCGCTGGACCTGTGGGGCGGCTCGTACGGCACCCGCGCCGCGCTGGTGTACGCGCGCATGTATCCGCGGCGCGTGCGCAGCATGATCCTGCACGGGCTCGCCCCGGCGGAGTACCTGCAGCCGGCGGACTACGCCACGGACATGCAGGCCGCGCTGGACGGGCTGATGGCCTACTGCCGGGCGGACGCCGCCTGCCACGCGGCGTTCCCCGACGCCGCGGCGGAAGTGCGCGCCCTGGCGGACCGGCTGGGGGCGCGCCCCGCGACGGCGGAGATCCTGGATGCGGCCACGGGCCGCGCCGTGCGCCTGACGCTGGCACGCGGCACCTTCGCCGAGACCCTGCGGCGGATGCTGTACGAGCCGTCGAACGCCAACCGCATCCCGTACGTGGTGCACCAGGCGTTCACGGGCGACTACCGGCCCCTCCTGCGCCAGGCGCTGGCGGACCGGCGCGGCATGGAGGGGAGCGTGGGCGGGCTGTTCCTGTCCATCAACTGCAGCGAGGACATCCCCTTCATCGATCCGGCCGCCGTCGCGCGGCAGAACGGCACCACGCTGCTGGGCGACTACCGCTACACCCAGCAGGCGGCGGCGTGCCGGGGGTGGCCCACCTACACGCCGCCGGCGGACTACCACCAGCCCGTGCGCTCCGACGTCCCCGTGCTGCTGCTCTCCGGCGAGCTGGACCCCGTGACGCCGCCGCGCTGGGGCACGATGGCCGCCGCCGCGCTGCCCAACGCGCTGCACGTCATCGTCCCCGGCGCGGGGCACGGCTTCGGGGGGATGGAGGGCGCGGAGTGCGTGGAATCGATGATGGTGCAGTTCGCCGTGCAGCGGTCGGCGCGGGGGCTGGATACGGACTGCGTGCAGCGCATGCGCCGCCCCGCGTTCCTCACGGAGATGCAGCGGACCGTCACGATGGAGCCCGCGGCGCTGCGGCGGCTGGCCGGCAGCTATGCGTCCGCGCAGCCGTCCGTCCAGGCGCAGGTGGAGGCGGCGGGCGAGGGGCTGATCGTCCGCCTGAGCCAGGGGGGCGTCCTGGCCGCCCTGCCCATCACCCCGACGCGCTTCGTGTGGGAAAGCTCGCCGGCGGGATGGGAGATGGTGTTCGGGGACGATGCGGGCACGCTCACCCTGCGCCGGCCCGGGCAGCCGGACGTGGTCCTCGCGCGGCGGCCGTAGGCGATCCGGCGGAAGACGATCAGGGCGTGCGGATCAGGAATCGCACGCCCCCGCCCGCATCCGCCACTCCATCTCCCGCCCGCCGCCCTCCAGCCGCACCCACAGCGCGCGCACGCCGTCTCCGCGGTAGCGGATGGAGCGCGGAAAGTCGTTGCGTGCGTTGACGAAGACGGCCACGCCGGGCGAGAGCGAATCCAGGCGGAACGGGTCCCGCGCCGCGCCGTCCGGGTAGGGCGTCAGGTGGATGCCGGACGAATCCGCCTGGATGCGCGAGAACTCCCATCCCGTCACGGAGTCGCCGCGCAGGTAGCGCGTGGTGGCGAGCATCACGTCCGCGCGGGCGCCCGTCCACGTTTCCTCGATGTCCTCGCCCTCCCCCACCGCCCCCCGCCAGCAGCCGGCCATGAAGCCGAGCGCCTCCAGCGTCGCGGGGTCCTCCCGCTGGAGGGGCGCCGCGCCGAGCAGCGCCGGGGCCAGCACCAGCCATCGCATGCGCATCGTGTTTTCTCCGGGGATCGGGGGGACTTGTCCGGCGTCCGTGGATCGCATCCGTCAGGGCGTTCCGCGCGTGGCCCGGCGGATGCATGCCCGGGCGCGCTCCACGCAGTGCATCCGGCCAACCATGGAGGGGACGATGGCGAAGTGCGAAGTGTGCGGGAACGACTACTACCTGTCGTTCGAGGTGGTGACGGCCGGCAACCGGCACGTGTTCGACAGCTTCGAGTGCGCCATCCACAAGCTGGCGCCCGTCTGCGCGAACTGCGGCTGCAAGGTGCTGGGCCACGGCACGGAGGCGAACGGCACCTTCTACTGCTGCGCGCACTGTGCCCGCCGCGCCGGCGCCACCGACGTCGCCGACCACTCCGCCACCTCGCCGCTGGGCCTGGAAACCGCCAACGAGTAGCCGGGTTCCTATCGGACTTTCCATCCCCCAGGAACTTGTATATATCCCTGGGGGATGGAAAGTATGCGGAATAAACAGCGCGGCCCTGCCAACGTAAAGTGGCAGGGCCGCGCGACGTCCCAAGGGAGATGCCGGCGTACCGGGGGTCCCTTCAGGCTCCGCACGTAGAGTACCACATTCCGAGACAGAATGCAAGGAGAAACGATGGCTGATGATCCGGAAGCAAACGCTCTCCTGTCCCGCGACCGGCTGGCCGGGTATCGCGTCACGTCCGGTCGCAACACCGACCGTGATCTTCTCGGCCGCTACATGCACAACGTCGCGGTTTCGCAAGCGCTGTATCCGTATCTGCACGCGGCCGAGGTGGTGCTGCGAAACCGGATCTTTGCGGCGGTTGCGCACGATCACCCCATCGACCGCGACCGCGCCGATCTGTACAACGATTTTCCGTGCTGGCTCGACGCAACGCCCGCGATCCTGGTCCAGAGTCAACAGGAGGAGGTCGCGAGGGCCAAGCGGGACGTCGAGAAGGATCTTCGGCGACGGTTCCCCCAGGGAAAGAGCCGGGGGCGTCACCTGCTCACGCCGGGCCGCCTCGTCGCGAAGCTACCGTTCAGCTTCTGGGTGTTCCTGTTCGACCCGGAGTATGTCGGCAACGGGCGGGGCCAGCCTGGCATCCTTTGGCCCCGATACTCGGCGGCCGTGTTCCCAAACCGCGAGAGCGCCGGGATCGTCGAGGTGCGAAAGATGATGCGACGGTTGCTCGTGGTCAGAAATCGCATCATGCATTACGAGCGGATCGCGCCGTGGGCCGACTACAACGACACGGCTCTGCATCCGGAACATGTGCGCGCGGACATTCTCCAGCTGCTCGACTGGATGTCGCCCCGAGCGGCTACGACCGTGCGCGACCATGGCCCCCCGGACTACTGCCTCGAGCCCGCCTTCGGCAGGTACCTCAGGCTCTTCGCGGCTCGACCGTGAACCGGTCGCGAACCGGCGCTCCACCGATCCTGCACTACGCCCCTACCCCCGGCGCCAGCGCGCGCGGCGCCGGGGGCGCTCGGCGAGGTTGCCGGGCGGGGCGTAGCGCTGGCTGATCCGCTGCACGAACTCCATCTCGTCGTACACGGTGGTGAGCGCAATGCGCGATTCCATGATCAGCAGCACGCTGCTCCAGAACAGCAGCATGGCGCCCACGAACCCCAGGAACAGCGCGATCCACGCGTAGGCCACCCCCGTCACCGCCACCACGCCGATGGCCATGCTGGTGGCGATGAAGATGGCCAGCGCCATGTACAGCCGCGTGAGCGTGCGCGTGAGCAGCTTGGCGCGCCGGGCCGTTCGCCCCAGCTGCAGCAGGAGCAGGTCGCGCTCCTCCGGAAGCAGGGTGCGCTCCTCGTCCCTGGCCTCTTCCGTCACTCGCTCCGTGATGGCGCGCGTGCGGTCCACCGAGCGCGACAGGCGGTTGCTGGTGGCCAGGATCAGCGAGCTGCTGGCCAGGATGAGCACCGCCGGCGTCACCATCGCCGACAGCACGCTGAGCGTTACGGACAGGTTCTCGATCTGCATCGGCCGGGGCGGAACGGGATGGATCGCGGTCCCCCTGTAACCTGCCACGCGGTCCGCCCTTGGGCAATCATCGTCAATGATCGTCATCCCAAAACGCGAGCCGCCCCGTCCGGGCGGGAGCTCGGACGGGGCGGCGAATGCGTCTGCGGCGGAACGGCTCAGCGGGCCGGGCGCAGCAGGTCGTACGGGTTCAGGTTGCGGCCTTCCCACCAGCGGCCGGCATCGTCCAGGATGGCGATGCTGAAGTGCAGGTGGTAGTCGCCCGGCTGCGCGTTGCCGGTGTCGCCCACGAAGCCGATCACCTCGCCGCGCTCCACGCGCTGGCCTTCGCGCAGCCCCTCGGCGTAGCCGTCCAGGTGCGCGTAGTAGTAGCGCGTCTGCCCGTCTTCATCCAGCAGGTACACGGCGATGCCGCCGCGCGCGCCCTGGTGCAGCTTGACCACGGTGCCGTCCGTCACGGCCACCACGGGCGTTCCGCGGGGCGCGTGGATGTCGATGGCGTGGTGGGTGCGGCCCTCGGAGCGCGACTGGTTGTACGTGTCGCGCAGCTGCCCGCGGCCAATGCCGTCTACCGGCACGAGCAGCCCGGCGGACGCGTCGCGGCCGGCGCCGGCCAGGCCGATGGTGGACGAGGCGAGCGAGCGGGCCTGCACCACGGGCGTGCCCAGCAGGCGCTGCGCGTGGGCGGGGGTGGCCATCGCGGCCAGTGCGAACGCGGCAAGCGCGCCGCGCACGGCGGTGGAACGGAGGGGATTCTGAAGCATGGGGATGACTCTCAGTCGGGCGGCTCGACTGGCATGGCGGGTGAGGGCCCGCGGTAGCCTCGTAGCTTTGCGTCCCCGCCTTTCGACGGGTTTGCCGTTGTCGGATTGAGGTCCCGGATTGGATGCTGCGGCCGGGAGGGACAAGACGGGGCCCTGCTGATGCGCTCCGGCGCACTGCCCGCCCTCCGGTCCGTCTCCCGCCGGACCGCAGATCGATGGACGCGCGACTCCAGCCCCGGAGCACGGGGTGAGGCTGGGTGGGTCCACGATGTAAAGGGGATCAGTGCGGGCACATCATAGTGCGCCATCCGCCCTCGCGCCAGGGTCTTGGGATGCTAAAAACCCTAGCATCTACGCCATTTTCCCACGTATCGCGATTGAACGCAACGGCTTAGGAGATTCCGCCGCGGCAGATGTATCAGCGGCGCGGGAGGGCGCATTCAGCCCTCCGCGCCCTCGATCCGCCACCCGAGAAAGTGCTCGAGGTCTCCCGCCGCGGCATCCGCCTGGCCGCGGACGTAGTCGTCCTCGTCGTGAAGCGCGGACTCGACGAGCGGGCGGACGCGCGGCTCGTCCAGCGCGCCACAGGTGCGTGCCAGGTGCCCGAATCCCAGGATGGCGTTGCCGCGGACGTTGGCGTGGGGATGGGCCGCGAGGCGGATGCAGATCTCCTGTGCCCACGCGCAGTCCGGCGGGTCCATGGACACCAGGATGGGGACGTGCAGCAGCTCGGCCGCCTCGTCGCGGGCGATGGCGGCTTCGACGTCCGCCATCGTCCAGCCGTCGGAAAAGGGAACGCTCATGGCACGGCCTCCGTCTCCACTTCGATGCCCATCTGCACCAGCCGAACGAGAAGCACGCCCGCCCCGCACTCCACCTGAGCACTCGTCATCATCCGCCTCACCGCAGGTCAGCCGTTAC
The DNA here is from genome assembly GCA_035638875.1 of Longimicrobium sp. Taxonomy (GTDB): domain Bacteria; phylum Gemmatimonadota; class Gemmatimonadetes; order Longimicrobiales; family Longimicrobiaceae; genus Longimicrobium. The sequence goes on along the minus strand of DASQZE010000182.1, from coordinate 1,867 downwards.
TTTCGCACTCTCGCACTTTCGCACTTCGCACTGCCGTTCAATCCGTCAGTTCCCCCCGCATCACCGTCACCGCCTGCCCGCCGAGGATCACGCGGTCGCCGGCCACGCGCACCTGCACGAGGCCGCCGCGGCGCGACGCCTGGAAGCCGGTGAGCTCGTCGCGGCCCAGTCGCGCGGCCCAGAACGGCGCCAGCGCGCAGTGCGCCGAGCCCGTGACGGGGTCCTCCGGCACGCCCACCCGCGGCGCGAAGAAGCGCGACACGAAGTCGTATCCGCCGCCCTCCGCCCGCGCCGTGACGATCACGCCGCGCGCATCCACCTTCGCCAGCAGCCCCATGTCCGGCGTGACGGCGCGGACGACGGCCTCGGACTCCACCTCCACCACCCAGTCGAACAGGCTGCGGCCGGTGTAGACCGGGCGGACGCCCAGCGCCTGCTCCAACCCGTCCGGCGCGGGCGCGGCCTGCTCCGGCTTGGCGGGAAAGTCCATGCGGATCCAGTCGCCCTGGCGCACGGCCGTCAGCAGGCCGCTGCGGGTGTGGAAGCGCGCCTCCGCATCCGGCGCCAGCAAACCGTCCTGCCACAGCACGTGCGCGCTGGCTAGCGTGGCGTGGCCGCACAGGTCCACCTCCACCGCCGGCGTGAACCAGCGCAGGCTCCACCCGTCGTCCGCGCGATGGAGGAACGCCGTCTCGGACAGGTTCATCTCCGCCGCCACGTCACGCATCCACTGCTCCTCGCGCGGTGCGTCCAGGATGCACACGGCGGCCGGGTTGCCGGCGAACGGCCGGTCGGTGAATGCGTCCACCTGCACGATGGGCTGCGGCATGGGCCTGGGCGGATGGGGTGCGATTCGGCGGATGGATGGCCGAGCGGCGCCAATCTATTCGCGGCGGCGGGGCGCGGCAAAGCGAAGGGATGGGATGGGATGGGATGGGGAGGATTCCGGCTGCGGAGGCAGGGTGTGCGGCGCGGGCGGGGGCCCCCTCCCCCCCGGCCCCCCTCCCCCGCTTCGCGGGCAGGAGGGGGGAGAACTTCGGGTGGAGAGGGCCTGGATCGCGCAGGCAGCGTGTGCCCCTCCCCCGGCCCCTCCCCGCGCAAACTGCGCGCGGAGAGGGGAGAACAACGCCGGAGCTCCGCCGCGGAGCTCCGCCCCGGCCATGCAAACAACCCCTCCCCCGAAGTTGGGGGAGGGGTCGACGGCCGTCGCGAGGAACGAGCGAAAAGGCCGGCGGGGGAGAGGGCCCGCGTCGCATCGCGACGCATCCATCCACCCACCCCCAACCACATCGGCCCTCCGCCGGAATCCCGGTGGAGGGCCGATCGAGTGCTGCTTCGGGCGGATGTCCGCCGTGCCGTCAATCCACCGCGCCGTAATCCACCGCGCCGTCAATCCACCGTCGCCAGCGCGGGGAGCGGTTCGGCGGAGGCGGTGCAGCCGGCATCGCGAAACGAGCAGAGCACCTCCATCAGCCGCTCGATGTCGTGCGGCACGGAGGCGATGCCCACCGACACGCGGATGGCGCCCACCGCGTGGTCGCTCATGCAGTCGCTGAACACCTGGATGTTGAACGTCTCCGGCGTGAGCGTCTGGATGCAGCGGAACGCATCCTCGTCCGCGTACTCGAACGCGAACTCCGCCGCGCCGGGGTTGCAGAAGAAGCCCGTCCGCAGCGAGATGCCCGCATCGTTGGCGCGCTGCTCCACCATCCGGAAGTCCACCAGCTCGCCGTCCGGGTCCAGCAGGTTGAACGCGACGGTGCCGCCGCGCATCTCCATCCCCTCCGGCCCGTAGATGCGCACCATGGGCGCATCGTTCGCGTGGCGCAGCGCCAGCAGCTCGCCCAGCAGCCGCTCCGTGAGCCGC
>DASQZE010000181.1:0-3250 GCA_035638875.1 Longimicrobium sp. | reverse complement strand
CTGTACCCCAGGTAGTAGCGGTGGATGTCGTGATGGGTGAGCCACACGCGCCGCAGGGTGTAGCGGGGGTCCTCCGGCGGCACCTGGATGCGGTTCTCGGCATCCACCGTGTCCGCGTCGGCCTCGCCGCTCCCCCACGCCACCCACAGGCCGCCCAGCGCCTGCAGCAGCGGATCCAGCGCGGAGGTGAGCCCGCCGGCCGGCCGGCTGACCGTGGTTTCGCCCACTTCCGCGGACCACTTGTGCTCGTACGGCTCGCGGTTGCTCACCACGACGAAGCGGCGGTCCGCAAACTGCTGGCGAAAGAGCGATCCCAGGTCCTGCGGGGGCATGGACATCAGCCGATCCGTCCTGTGCGAAGAATTGGGCGCCGGGAAATCCCCGCAGCCCGTCCGTCCACGAGATTCGGGAACAGGCACGCCGCAACGGCCCTGTCCCCTGTAACCCGTCCCCGCCGTTTTCCGCCGGCGGAAGACGGCCAGTGGCCGCGAGGGCAGCCTAGAGCGTAAACTTCTTCCGCGCCATGCGCCCCGCGGCGCCTCCGGCGGAAACGTGCAGCCGGCGGCCCGTGGGCGCGCGAAGGGCGCGGGCGCGGCGCACGGCATCGGACGAGGCGCCGGCGCGGCCGCGGGGCGTCATCAGCAGTGCCGCGCCCAGGCCCGCGGCGATGCCCAGGGCAAAGCCGCCCAGGATGCTCAGGCGCCGCGACTGCTCTTCGTATCGCATCAGGGAATCCGGTGTATACGGGTACGGGACGCTCGGGCAACGGGTATGCCAGCCCGTGTGCAGGAGCGCAATGCGGCGGGCAGCCTTGCCCCGGGGAACCGCCCGGGTATTATTAACCGTCTGCCTGCGGCGCGCCACACGGCGAGGCCGGCGGGCGCCAGGGACGCAACGTTCAGGAGGCACATCCGGATGGCGGACTCCAGCAAGACGGTCCTTCTCGTTGAGGACAACGAGGACAACCGGACCGTCTACCGCACGATCCTCGAGCACTTTGGCTACCAGGTGATCGAGGCCAGAAATGGCGAGGACGGCGTACGAATGGCCCGCGAGGACCATCCGGACCTGGTGCTGATGGACATTTCCATCCCCATCATCGACGGATGGGAGGCCACGCGCATCCTCAAGGGCGACCCGGCCACCAGCAGCATTCCCATCATCGCCCTCACGGCGCACGCCCTGGCCACGGACCGGGCCAAGGCGCAGGAAGTGGGCTGCGACGGCTACCTGGCCAAGCCCTGCGAGCCGCGCCGCGTGGTGGCCGAAGTGGAGAAGTTCATCGGCTCCGGGCGGGAGGCCAACGCTTGACCTTGCAGGAAGCTTCGGACGGCGGGCCCACCCGGATCCTTGTGGTGGACGACGTTCCCGACAACGTGGAGATCCTCGACGCGCGCCTCTCCAGCCGCGGCTATGCCATCATCACGGCGGCCACGGGCGAGGAGGCGCTGGACCGCGTCAAGGAAGAGCCGCCGCACCTGATCCTGCTGGACGTGATGATGCCCGGCCTGGACGGGCACCAGGTGGCCCGGCGCATCAAGGACGACGAGACGCTGCCCTTCATCCCCATCATCCTGGTCACGGCGCTCAACGAGGCCGAGGACGTGGTGCAGGGGCTGGAAAGCGGCGCCGACGACTACATCAGCAAGCCCTACAACTTCCGCGAGCTCGAGGCGCGGGTGCGGGCCATGCTGCGCATCAAGTTCCTGCAGGACGAGCTGGACCAGAAGAACCGCGAGCTGGAGCTGGCCAACAAGCGGCTCAAGAAGCTGTCGATCACCGACGGGCTGACGGAGCTGTTCAACCACCGGCACGTGCACCAGCTGCTGCACGACGAGTTCGAGCGCAGCGCGCGCACGGGCGAGCCCATTGCCGTGGCCATGATGGACCTGGACCGCTTCAAGTCCATCAACGACACGTACGGGCACCCCACCGGGGACGTGATCCTGTACGAGACGGCCAAGATCATCAAGGAAACGGCCCGCGAGATCGACATGCCGGGGCGCTACGGCGGCGAGGAGTTCATCGCCATCCTTCCCGGCACGGAAGAGGAATCCGCCGAGGCGTTCGCCGAGCGGGTGCGGCACGCGGTGGAAAGCCACGTGTTCCGCGACGGCGCCACGGAGGTGCGGATGACGGTTTCCTGCGGCGTCGCGTCGTTCCCCGCCCCGGGCGTGGACGCGCCCGAGGCGCTGCTCAAGGCCGCCGACGAGGCGCTGTACCAGGCCAAGCACGGCGGCCGCAACCAGGTAGTCCGCTCCTCCCAGGTCGAACCCTCCACGGAATGACCCCGCCCGCCCCGGCCGCCGGGGCCGCGCGCGCCGCCGAGCTGCGCGAGGCCCTGGAGCGCGCCAACCACGACTACTACGTCCTCGACGCGCCCACCCTCTCCGACGCGGAGTACGACCGCCTGTTCCGCGAGCTGCGGGAGCTTGAGGCGGCGGACCCCGCGCTGCGCACGCCCGACTCCCCCACCCAGCGCGTGGGCGCCGAGCCCGCCAGCCGGCTGGAGAAGACGGAGCACATCGCCCCCATGCTCTCGCTGGACAACGCGTTCGGCCACGACGAGCTGCGGGCGTGGGAAACGCGCAACACCCGCCTGGCCGACGAGGTGCGCACGTCCGGCTACGTGGCCGAGCCCAAGATCGACGGGCTGGCCATCGCCCTGACGTACGAGGACGGCGTGCTGGTGAAGGGCGCCACACGGGGCAACGGCACCATCGGCGAGGACGTCACGCGCAACCTGCGGACGATCAAGGAGATCCCCCTTCGCCTGCGCGCGGACGGGCCCCCGCCCCCGCGGCGGATGGAGATCCGCGGCGAGGTGTACATGTCGGTGGCCGGCTTCGAAAAGCTGAACCAGCGGCGCGCGGCCGAGGGGCAGGCCACCTTCGCCAACCCGCGCAACTCCGCCGCGGGTTCGCTGCGGCAGCTGGACCCCTCCGTCACGGCGGCGCGCCCCCTCCGCTTCTTTGCCTACGCGGTAGAGGCGGGGCGCGAGCCGCTCCCCTACACCACGCAGTGGGACCTGCTGGAGACGCTGCGCGCGTGGGGATGCCCCGTGAACCCGCTCGCCCGTCCCTGCGCGGACCTGGAGGCGGTGATCGAGTTCGTCACGGAGTTCGAGGGGCGGCGCAGCACGCTGGACTACGAGGTGGACGGCGCGGTGATCAAGGTGAATCCCCTGTCGCTGCACGAGGAGCTGGGGATCGTGGGCGGGCGGGACCCGCGCTGGGCCATCGCCTACAAG
>DASQZE010000180.1:0-6610 GCA_035638875.1 Longimicrobium sp. | reverse complement strand
GGGCTAGCCTATGGTGGCGGCCTGCCGGTGCGGCCACGGCTCGTAGAAGTATACACCCCCTCCCGCGCAGTTTGCGGGGGGGGCCGCCCCCGGCCTCGCTTATGCTCGTCCACCCCCTCCCGCAAACTGCGCGGGAGGGGGTGTATACTTCTACGAGCCGTGGCCGCACCGGCAGGCCGCCACCATAGGCTAGCCCTGCAGTCCGCGCAGGCGGACTTCGTGTAGTTGTTGCGGCGAATTCATTCGCTCGGGCGGATGCGGACTTCCGTGCTCCAACCCGACCTTCGCCCCGCACTTCCGCACTTCCGCACTTCCGCACTTCCGCACTTCCGCACTAACGCACTTCCCTACCCCACCCGGAACATCCGCGCGCGCTCCTCGTAGCGGGTGGCGAGGGCATCGCGCAGCTCAGGGTGATTCGCCAGCTCGGGGTCGCGCTCCACGATGGCGCGCGCTTCGCCGCGGGCGGCGGACAGCAGGTTCAGGTCCTTCTCAAGATCCGCGAAGCGGAACGCGGGGAGGCCGGACTGCCGCGCGCCGAACAGGTCGCCCGCACCGCGCAGCCGCAGGTCCGCCTCGGCGATTGCGAAGCCGTCTTCCGTGCTGGCGAACACCTTCAGCCGCTCCAGCGAGCCCTGCCCGCCAAAGATCAGGATGCAGAAGCTGTCTTCCGATCCACGCCCCACGCGCCCGCGCAGCTGGTGCAGCTGGCTGAGCCCAAAGCGCTCGGCGTGCTCGATCACCATCACCGTGGCGTTGGGGACGTCGATCCCCACCTCGATCACGGTCGTGGAAACGAGCACGTCCACCTCGCCGGCGCCGAACGCCCGCATGGTCCGGTCCTTCTCCTCGCCCGGCATCTGGCCGTGGATGAGGGCCATCCGCAGGTGGGGAAACAGGCCCTGCAGCTGCTCGAACTCGGCCGCGGCGGCCTTGAGATCCACCTTCTCGGACTCTTCGACCAGCGGGTAGACGATGTACGCCTGCCGCCCCTTCTGCACTTCTTCTTCGACGAACTTGAACACGCGGGGGCGGGACGATTCCATCCGCAGGGCCGTCTTGATGGGGCGGCGGCCAGGCGGACGCTCGTCCAGCACGCTGATGTCCAGGTCGCCGTACAGCGTAAGCGCCAGCGAGCGGGGGATGGGCGTAGCCGACATCACCAGCGTGTCGCCGTTCTGCGACATGTCCTGGATGGTGAGCCGCTGCTTGACCCCGAACCGGTGCTGCTCATCCACCACCACCAGCCCCAGGTTGTGGAACTGCACGCCTTCCTGGATGAGCGCGTGCGTGCCCACCACGAGGTCGGCGTCGCCGCTGGCGATGCGGTAGCTGACTTCCTTCCACTGCCTGGTCCCCAGCCGCCCCGTGAGCAGGGTGATGCCCACGGGGAGGTCCGCGAGCAGCCGCTGCAGGGTGCGGGCGTGCTGCTCGGCCAGGATCTCCGTGGGCACCATGAGCGCGGCCTGGTAGCCGTTCTCCACCGCGCGCAGCATGGCGAACTGGGCCACGATCGTCTTGCCCGATCCCACGTCGCCCTGCAGCAGCCGGTTCATGCGCCGCGGGCTCCCCATGTCTTCGCCGATCTCCTTGAGCACGCGCTTCTGCGCATCCGTCAGGGTGAACGGCAGCGACTTGTGGAACGGCTTTACGAGCCGGTCTGCCCGTTTGAACTGGATGCCGGGGCGCTCCATGGCCGCGCGGTGGTGCGCCTGGGCATAGAGCAGCTGCAGAAAGAACAGCTCCTCGAACGCCAGCCGCCGCCGCCCCGCCTCGGCATCCAGCAGCGACGCGGGGCGGTGCATCCACTCCAGCGCCTGCGACATCCCGGCCACGCCCACGCGCTCGCGCAGCTCCGGCGGCAGCGGGTCCTCGTCGCGGGCCTGGCGCAGCAGGTCGTCCAGGTTCTCGGCGATGAGGGTGCGCACCTGGCGGTGCGTGAGCCCTTCCGTGGCGGGATACACGGGGAAGATGGTGCCGCTCTCCTCCGTGGCATCCTCGCCTTCGCGCGCGAGGACGGTGTACTCCTTGGGCTGGAACTGGCGGCCGTGATAAAAGCGGACGGTGCCGCGGAGGAGGAGCAGGTCGCCGCGGGTGATGGTGCGGTCCAGGAACGGCTGGCCCGGCCAGGAGCACTCGATGAGCCCGGTGGAATCGCGGACGACGGCCTGGAAGATCCGCAGCCCGCGCCGCGTGGGGAGCACGCCCTTGGAGACCACGCGGCCCACGATGGTGGCCTCCATCCCCGGCTCCAGCGCCTTGATGCGGGTGACGGTGGAGGCGTCCTCGTAGCGGTGCGGGACGTGGAAGAGCACGTCCCGCGCGGTGAGCAGACCCAGCTTGGCCAGCAGGTCTGCCCGCTTGGGACCCACGCCCTTGAGGAACTGCGCGGGCCGGTCGAGGTCGGTGTACGTGGGCACGAACGGCTTCCAGGAAACGGGCAGCGCGGGCGCGCCGAGGGACGTTCGGAATGTATTCGGCAGGCGGGATGCGCGCGAGTGGGCGGGACGGAAGTGCGTTAGTGCGTTAGTGCGGCAGCGTGTCCGTCCGAACGCCAGCGCCCCCGTCGGCGGAACCGGCGAGGACGCGTGGCCGGGGACAGCGATGGATCAGCAGCCCAGGAAACCGGGGCTGGTGGGGCAGTTGCGATACGTCTCGCAGTCCGGGGAGCAGGTATTCACGAACACGTTGCACGTTCCGCAGGTGAGATCCAAGTCCGTGTCCTCGGCGCAGCCGCACACGCGCTCGATGCAGGTGGAGTCGCTGGCGTTGCCGCGCACGGTGCCGCGCTGCTCCACCTCCGCCTCCGCCGTCTCGAACGACTCCACGCGCAGCGCGTCCACGGTCAGCTTTAGCTTCTTCATCGTCGTGCTCCTTGAAACAAGGGTTGGATGGATGACTCCCGCGGCTTTCTATCCAAAAACGTCCTGAAAAGTTTCACGGCCAGACGAGCGCAATCCACACGCTGATTTTCCGAATCTGTGATCACGACAAAGACGCGGAGATGCAAGGGAATCGGCTTTCCCCTGCATCTCCGCGTCTCGTGCTACTTTGCGTGGATCCGAACGGTCGCGCGTCAGGCCTCCAGCACTTCTTCCGCGAAGGCCTCGATATCGAAGGGCACGAGGTCGTCCATCTTTTCGCCCACGCCGATGAACTTCACCGGCAGGTCGAACTCCTCCTTGAGCGCGACGACGATGCCGCCCTTGGCCGTGCCGTCCAGCTTGGTGAGCACGATGCCCGTGAGCGGCAGCGTCTGGCCAAAGGTGCGGATCTGCGCCATGGCGTTCTGCCCGACGGTGGAGTCGAGCACGATCAGCGTCTCGTGCGGAGCGCCGTCCATCTTCTTGGCGATGACCCGCTGCACCTTCTCCAGCTCCTTCATCAGGTCGTTCTGCGTGTGCAGCCGGCCCGCCGTGTCGATGATGAGCACGTCCGCCCCCTTTGCGTACGCCTGCTCCAGCGCGTCGAACGCGACGGCGGCGGGGTCGCGGCCGGGCTCGCTGCCCACGAACTCGCAGCCCACGCGCTCCGACCATCGCTTGAGCTGCTCGATGGCACCCGCGCGGAACGTGTCGCCCGCGGCGATCATCACCTTGCGGCCCTGGCGGGTCAGGCGATGCGCCAGCTTGGCGATGCTCGTCGTCTTCCCCACCCCGTTCACGCCGACGACGAGAAAGACCGTGGGGCCGCCCTCGTAGTTGAAGCGCAGGGCCGTGTCGCTGCGGCCGGCGCGCAGGATGGCGACGATCTCCTCGCGCACGGCACGCAGGAAGTCGCGCTGCGACTTGGCCACGCCGCGCTCGGCGAGCGTCTCCACCACCTGCACCAGGCGCAGCGTGGAGGGCACACCGAAGTCCGCCGCGATGAGCGTTTCCTCCAGCCCCTCCAGCGAGCCCTCGTCCAGCCCCTTTACCAGCACCGTGACGTCCGTCAGCGCGACGTCGACAATGCGGTCCCAGAGCGACTTCTTTCCTTCTTCCTTCTTGCGGAACAGACGCGCCATCAGCCCATCCGAGAAAAGCCGGCGCGCGGCCGGCGTGGCATCCACACACAGAATCCCGGGGCGCTTACACCTGCCGCGCCCGACGGTGCCCGAATATACGGCGAAGCAGGCGAGGGGCCAACCAGGGGGTGGCTCTCGTTCGCCACCGCCGTGCGCTAGCGCGACCTCATCTGTTCCCGCACGCGCTCCACTTGGCGGCGGAGGGCTGAATCGGCGATGAGTGCTTCCTTGAACTCGGCGATGGAACGGAACACGGTGGAAGGGCTGCGTCCGCCGAACTGCCGGCCGATCTCGGCCAGCGAGAGATCGAACATCTCCTTGATCAGGTACATGGCGGCATGGCGCGGGCGCTTGAGCTCCCGGGAACCCTTGGCAGCCTGCAGCACTTCGGGCGTTGTTTCCCATTCCTGCGCCACCGTCTCGCGGACGCCCGATGGCGTAAAACGACTCGTGACGGTTCCCTGTGCGTTCGCGCCAACTCCGAGAGCCTCCCGCGCAAGCTGCAGGTCAATAGGTCGTTTGGTAAGACTGCTGTAGGCCAGGAGCTTGATCAATGCGCCCTCAATCTCGCGAAACGAAGACGTACGGTTCCGAGCGATGAAGATCAGCACCTCGTCGTCGATCTGGAGCGCGTCTTCCCGTACCTTGCGGCGCAGCAGCGCAACTCGATCCTCCACACTCGGCGGCGAGATTTGGACCACGAACCCGCATTCGAAGCGGTTCACCAGCCGGTCCTCCAGCCCCGACGCGCTAGGCGGCCGGTCGCTGGTCAGCACGATCTGCCGCTGACGATCATGCAGCGCATTGAAGGTGTGGAAGAACTCCTCCTGCGCGCGCTCCTTGCCCCCCATGAACTGGATGTCATCCACCAGCAGCAGGTCGCAACGCTGGTACTGGCGGCGAAACTCCGCCATGGTTCCATGCTGGATAGCACTCATCAGGTAATTCGTAAATCGTTCTGACGACAGGTACATAACGCGTACGGACGGGTCACGCGCGAACATTGCGTGACCGATGGCATGCATGAGATGGGTCTTGGGCAATCCCGCTCCGCCGTAAATGAACAGCGGGTTGTACAGACGACCAGGAGCTTCCGCTACGGCGTGTGCCGCCGCCGCAGCCGTCTGGTTGCTATCGAGAACGAGCAGGCGGTCGAAGGTATACAGCGGGTTCAGCGCCACGATCGGGAAGATCTCTTCCGGAGCGGACCCCCTCATAGCGCCGGCGCTCGGCGTAGGCGCGGGGACATCGAGCACAGGTACGGGCCCCCGAGGCGCGAGGGAGGTATCTCTGCCGGAATACTGGAGAGTGATTGTGAAACGGCGGCCGAACAGGTCCTCACCCATGGTGGTGAGCAGTTTCCCATACTTGTCCTCCACCCAGTCCACGGCGAACGGGTTGGGCGTGGAGACGACGAGAAGGTCGTTGGAGATAGACACGGCGCGCGTAGGAGCAAGCCAGGTGCGGAACGCCTGCTCCGGCATTGCGGACCTCGCCGCGTCAAGCATACGCGACCAGATGTCCGCTGCAGTGTGGGGCGAGGCTGGGGACAGCTCGGACGGCTCGGCGTCCTCACGTGGGACATACTGCACGGAAATGGTAAAGCGACGATCGAACAGGTGCTCACTAATGGTGGTGAGCAGTTTTCCGTACTTGTCCTCCACCCAGTCCACGGCGAATGGGTTGGACGTGGAGACGACGAGAAGGTCGTTGGAGATGGCCACGGCGCGCGTGGGAGCCAGCCAAGTGCGGAACGCCTGCTCCGGTATCTCGGACCTTGCCGCGTCCAGCATACGCGACCAGATGTCCGCTGCCGTGAGCGGCAACGTGCGGGGCAGCCCGGACAACGCGGCGGGCACGTTTTCCTCGGACTGGATGGAAAGGGTAAAGCGCCGTCCGAACAGCCGCTCGCCAATCGTGGTGAGCAACGTACCGTACTGGTCTTCCACCCATTCCGTCGCGAACGGGTCGGGCGTGACGACCACCAGGAGATCAGCGGAGAGAGCCAGCGCCCACAGGGGGGCAAGCCAGTGGCGATACGCCGGCTCAGGAAGCACCTGCCGCGCCTCCTCGATGATCCGCGCCCAAAGCTGGTGCACCGTGAGTTCCACCCCCGGGTGCGCAGGGGCGAGCGGGACTTCGGTGATTCCGGCGGGGACGCCGCCCTCCTGCGCGACGGCCGGGGTCGGATCGGCCCGGTGTGGATCCCCAAGCCGCGAATCCGCGGGCGGCAAGTTGGCTGGCGGCGTGTCCGCGAGTGTCGGATTGGTGGGCCCCGGATCGGCCGGCGCGGGAGGAAGGGGGTGCCGTCGGGGAAGCGCGCGCAGCAGGTCTCCGGGGCGCAGGGTTACCCCGCCCGCCGTGATCTCCGTGTCCGCCAGCGGCTCCAGGAGGTCACGTGCCGCGTGGTCCGCACCCTCTTGCAGCGCCTGCAGGCCGGCCGCGTACGCCAGCAACTCCCGGTGATGGGCCAGGGGGATGGCCACGGCCTGCGTAACCCCACCGAGTTGCAGGTGAGCCCCGAGCACCGGCTCGTTCTCAATGCCCTTAAGCGCGCCGGCTAGCTGCGCGGCCGCATCTTCCGGCCGGGTAAAGGCGAGTCCC
>DASQZE010000179.1:0-2796 GCA_035638875.1 Longimicrobium sp. | reverse complement strand
CCCCGCCCGCACCGAGGTGGTGCAGACGCAGGAGATCGCCGACCGCCCCGCCACCACGCTGGTGGACCACGTGCGCGGCGTTCCCGGCGTGGACGTGGCGCAGACGGGGCTGCAGTCCACCAACGTGGTGGCGCGCGGCTTCAACAACATCTTCAGCGGCTCGCTGCACGCGCTCACCGACAACCGCATCGCGGGCGTGCCGTCGCTGCGGGTGAACTACCTGCACTTCATCCCCAGCAACAACGAGGACGTTTCGCGGATGGAGGTGGTGCTGGGGCCGGGCGCGGCGCTGTACGGGCCCAACACGGCCAACGGCATCCTGCACATCATCACCAAGAGCCCGCTGGACGACCAGGGCACCAGCGTTTCCGTGAGCGGCGGCACCCGCGAGCTGTTCCAGGGCGAGTTCCGCACGGCCCACCTCATCACCCAGGACCTGGGGTTCAAGGTCAGCGGCCTGTACCTGCAGGCCACGGAGTGGGGATTCACCGACGCGGCCGAGACGAGCGAGCGCGCCCGTTTTGCCTGCGTGGTGAATGCCGCCGGGTGCTCCGCCCCGGCGGTCGCCGCGGCGCGGTTCGCGCGCACGGACCTGGCGCGCGCCGTGGGCATCGACAGCCTGGCGGCGCAGCAGCGCATCGAGCTCATCGGCAACCGGGACTACGACATCCGCCGCTGGGGCGGCGAGGCGCGGCTCGACTGGCGGGTGACGCAGTCCATGACGACGGTGCTCTCCGCGGGCATGACCAACGCGGCGAACGGCATCGAGCTCACGGGGCTGGGCGCCAGCCAGGTCAAGGACTGGCGCAGCAGCTACGTACAGGCGCGCACCACCTGGAACCGGCTCTTCGCGCAGGTCTACCTGAACCAGAGCAACGCGGGCGACACGTACCTGCTGCGCAACGGCGCGCCCATCGTGGACCGCTCGCAGCTGCTGGTCGGGCAGCTCCAGCACGGCCTGGGGCTGTGGGGCGGCCGGCAGACGTTCACCTACGGCGCGGACGCCCTGTTCACCAACCCGAAGACGGACGGCACCATCAACGGGTGGTACGAGGACAACGACAAGACGGAGGAGTACGGCGCGTACCTGCAGTCGCAGACGGCCATCACCCCCAAGCTGGACCTGGTGCTGGCGGGCCGGTACGACCTGCACTCGGCCCTGCCGGACCCCGTGTTCTCGCCCCGCGCGGCCCTGGTGTTCAAGCCGCGCGAGGGGCAGGCCCTGCGCGTTGCCTACAACCGCGCCTTCAGCACGCCCAGCTCGCTGAACCAGTTCCTGGACCTGGGCAGCGCCATCCCCAACGCGCAGCTGGCGCAGCTGGGCTACAGCCTGCGCATTCAGGGCACGGGCGAGAACGGCTTCCGGTTCCGTGAGCCGGGCGGCAGCTACCAGATCCGCTCGCCGTTCACCCCCGCGGGCGCGGGCGGCCCGGCGCAGCTGCTCCCCGCGAACGCCGCGGTGGGCTTCTGGCCCGCGGCCGTGCAGGTGCTGGCCGCCAGCGCGGCGGCGCAGGGAGCGCCCCTGCCGGCCAACGTGATCGCGTACCTGATGACCCAGGCGCCCACCAGCGCGCAGGTGGGGCTCAGCTACCTGGACCTGGTCACGCAGCAGACGGGCCCGCTCTCGGAGCTGAACCTGCAGGACATCGATCCCATCCGCGAGTCGCCCTCGTCCACCCTGGAGGTGGGCTACAAGGGGCTGCTGGCCAACCGCCTGCTCATTGCGGCGGACGTGTGGTGGAGCCGCAAGGAAGACCTGGTGACGCCGCTCACCATCCAGACGCCGCTGGTGCTGCTCAACGGCCAGCAGCTGGGCGCGTACCTGGTGCCCCGGCTGATGGGCGCGGGGCTCTCGCAGGCACAGGCCGTGGGCATCGTGAACGGGCTGGCGCGCGTCCCGCTGGGCGTGATCTCGTCCGAGGACGTGGACGCGCGCGGCCCGCAGGCGCTGGTGACGTACGTGAACGTGGACGAGACCATCAACCTGTGGGGCACGGACGTTTCGGCCACGGCGCTCCTGGGCAGCGAGTGGGAGCTCAGCGGCACGGTGTCGTTCGTAAATGAGAACCTGTGGGACACCGAGAACGCCGGCCTGGTGACGCTCAACGCCCCGCAGTGGAAGGGCGGCATCACGCTGGACTACGACAACGACGACACGGGGCTGTTCGGCGAGGTGCGCATGCGGTACAACGATGCGTTTCCCGTGAACTCGGGCGTGTACATCGGCACGCGGTGCCTGAACGGCCCGGACGCCGTGGCGAACCCGCTGCAGGAGGACTGCGTGGAGAGCTACACGCTGTTCGACCTGAACCTGGGCTACCGGCTGCCCATGGTGCAGGGCGCCACGCTCAACGTGCTGGTGAACAACCTGCTGGACGCGGCCTACCGCCCCTTCCCCGGCTCGCCGACCATGGGCCGGATGCTCATCGCCCGCATCAAGTACGAGTTCTGATCGCGATGCGCTGACGCAGGCGGGCAGGAGACAGAGATCGCACCAAGGGGAGCCGGCACGTCCGGCTCCCCTTCGCGTTTGTGCGGGATTTCTGTGCCTGTGTGGATCTCATGATCAGACCGGCGGATTCATATCAGTCACGGGCAGGCATTACGGCGCCCGCTTCGCGGAGCCCCTCACCCCCCGGCCCCCTCTCCCGCAAACTGCGCGGGAGAGGGGGAGAACTTCGATGCGTGCCCCGCCGGTGCAGGGAGCCCGCTTCGGGGCACGCATCGAAGTTCTCCCCCTCTCCCGCGCAGTTTGCGGGAGAGGGGGCCGGGGGGTGAGGGGCTCCGCGAAGCGGG
>DASQZE010000178.1:0-4656 GCA_035638875.1 Longimicrobium sp. | reverse complement strand
AGCGAGGGCGGCAGGTTGATGCCGATGTCCTTGAGCACCGAGTTCACGTATCCCGACCACCCCGCGGCCACCGTTGCCGCGCCGAACAGGTACTCCAGGATGAGGTCCCAGCCGATGATCCAGGCGATCAGCTCGCCCAGGGTGGCGTAGCCGTACGTGTACGCCGAGCCGGCAATGGGGATCATCGCGGCGAACTCGGCGTAGCAAAGCCCCGCGAACACGCAGGCGATGCCAGCCAGGATGAAGGCGTACACGATGGCCGGCCCCGCGTGCTGCGCGGCCGCCGTCCCGGTGAGCACGAAGATGCCGGTGCCGATGATGGCGCCGATGCCCAGCGATACCAGGTTCCCCGGTCCGAGCTCGCGTTTCAGGCTGTGCTCGCCCTCGGAAAAGGCGTCCGCCTGCAGGTCGTCGATGTTCTTGCGGGCGAAAAGGCTCATGACTGCTCCGGTGCTGGCGGACCGCCCGTCCGCCGAAGGGTGGGTGTGTGGCGCGCGCGCTGGAGGGCCGCGCAAGGGGGCGTGTGGTGCCGGGGACGATGCCGGCGGCCAGCCTGCTCCGGGGTACCAACGAGCAGGACGGCCTTATCTGCACATTCTGGATCGGGGTCAATGTAAGCGCGCGCGGCGTTCGGTCAAGCGTTCCATCGGATGCGGGGCGGATTTCGTCGCCTTGTGGAGATGCGCGCGCGGCGCAGCGCACGTTGCGCGCGGGCCGCCGGCTCGGTAGCATCCAGCCCAGCCGCAACCCTGGCACCAGAGCACATGAGCGACCTGCTGGCCGTCCCCGAGTCCCGCGCCTTTCCCCTGCGCCGCCTGCTGCAGCCCCTGCTGGGGGCCCGGCACGTGGTGCTGCACACGCACGTCCACGCCGACGGCGACGGCGGCGGCTCACAGGCGGCCATCGCCGCGTGGCTGGAGGGCCGCGGGGCGCGCGCCACCATCGTGAACCCCACGCCCTTTCCCGATTCCCTGCGCTTCGTCCTGCACCGGCAGGACGTGGTGGCGGACCTGGGCACCCCCGAGGCCGACGCGGCGCTGGACGAGGCCGACCTCTTTCTCGTCCTGGACACGAGCGAGCCGGAGCGGCTGGGTGCCCTGGCGGCGCGGCTGCCGCGGGAGCGCACGGTGGTGGTGGACCACCATCCGCCGGGGCGCGAGGTGGTGGGCGACGTGGCCGTGCAGGACCCCAGCGCCGCGGCCACGGGCGAGATGGTGTACGACCTGATCACCCTCGCCGGCGACGCCGTGCCGCACGCGTCGGCCCTGGGCGCGTACGTGGCCCTGGTGAGCGACACGGGCTCGTTCCGCTACGGCAACACCACGCCCCGCGTGCTGGCCGTGGCGGCGGAGCTCATGCGGCTGGGCATCGACCCGGAGGTGGTCTACCGCCGCCTGTTCGCCACGGCGCCCCGTCGCCGGCTGGAGCTGCTGCGCGAGGCCCTGGACAGCCTGGAGCAGGGCGCGGACGGGCGGGTGGGATGGATGGTGATCCCCCACCGCGTCACGGAGCGGCTGGGGGTGGGCGGCGAGGACTTCGACGGGCTCATCGAGCACGTGCGCTCCGTGGAGGGGACGGAGGTGGCCCTCCTCTTCCGCGAGACGGCGCCGGGAGAGACCAAGGTGTCCCTGCGCTCCAACGGCGCGGCCGACGTGAACGCGGTCGCCCGGCAGTTCGGCGGCGGCGGGCACGTCAAGGCGGCCGGCGCCACCTTCAAGGAGCCCGCCGAGCGGGTCGTGGACCGCGTCGTGGAAGCCGTCGTCAAGGCCCTCAAGGGCTGACGGCACGGGGGTGCCTCACGCGGAGACGCGGAGGACGCGGAGAAACGTGAAGGGCGCACCCGGTGGATGGGGTGCGCCCTTCGTCGTCGGTCCGGCCCTGCGGAGGAGCGCGGTCAGTCGAACTCGGGGTGCGGATGGGCCTTGGCGTAGTTGTACGCCGTGACCGCGGCGATCACGTGCGCCACCCACCCCAGCAGCCCGCCGGACCCCAGCCACAGCCCCGGCGTGACGATCAGCCAGAAGATCGCGCGGACCCAGGTGCCGTTGTACAGCTGCCCGAGGCCGGGAAGGATGAAGCTCAGCACCGCCGCCGTTCCTGGATTTCTCATCGTCGCCTCGCCTGCGTTTTCATTGATGCGTGCGAGAGCCCCCTCCCGCCTCGATGGATCCTACGGGAGCATCGCCGAGGAAGTTTCGGACGGAGAAAAGAAGTGCGGGAGAGTGAGAGTGCGAAAGTGCGAAAGTGCGAAAGTGCGAAAGTGCGAAAGTGCGAAGTAGTGGGCCGCCGGCGGGGGGCCCGCACCGGCACGCGCCCGTACACCAACGAGAAGCGCGCGGCCGGGGGGCCGCGCGCTTCCCGCGTATCATCTATGACTTCAGCTCGCGCAGCTCGGGAGGGTCGCGCGGCGGGGAGAGGGGGGGGAAGGTGATCAATCCAATCAGTCCAGCAGGCGGATGGCCACGGAACGGCCCCGCCGCGGCGCCTCGTAGTCCGTCAGCACCTCGGCCACGCGCTCCACGGTGCTGGGCTCGCGGATCTCGCCGACGATGATGGCGTCGGCGCCCAGCTTGGCCGCGCGGCGCTGCATGGCGCGGATCAGGTCCGTCTCGTCGGTCCAGCTGGCATCGCTGCTCGACGTGACCAGGGCGATCTGCTCGTAGTCGCCCGGCACGTCTTCCTCGTGCAGGTAGACGGTGACTTCGTTCGGGTGGCGCTCGGGGCCGGGGCCGGCATCCAGCAGCACGGCGCCCGTGGACGTGCACGCGCCCAGCAGCGCGGCGGCAACAACGGCAAGGCGTGTGGCTCGGGTCTTCATGGGGATGCTCCGTATCGATCGATCAAGCGGCGGTCGTCGCTTCCGGCATCCAACAAGGCAACCCGGCTGCCATCCCGCTGCGGATCGGCATCCCGTTATCCTGCAAATCGTTAGGGTGGATGAGCCGGATCGGCGCAGGTGTGAAGTGTCACTTCGGGAGGACAGGTTTGGAC
The DNA here is from genome assembly GCA_035638875.1 of Longimicrobium sp. Lineage (GTDB taxonomy): Bacteria > Gemmatimonadota > Gemmatimonadetes > Longimicrobiales > Longimicrobiaceae > Longimicrobium. The sequence goes on along the minus strand of DASQZE010000178.1, from coordinate 1,665 downwards.
GGGGGCGCGAGGACGCGCCGGCCGGGCGGGGAAGCGGAGCGGGCACGCTCCCAGAGGAACGTGCCCGCACGAATGGATGAATGGGGGCGGATGGATCCGGCGCGGACGCGTTCAGCGCTCCAGGATCTTCTTCAGGTCCGCGCCGGTGACGACACCCAGGTGCGTGCCGTTCACGGAGACGAACGTCGGCGTCGCCTTGATCTTCAACCGCTCCGCGAGCAGCCGGTCCTCCGCCAGGCGCCGGGAGGTGGCCGTGTCGGAGAGGCAGGTGCGAAAGCTGGTCGTGTCGGTGATCCCCACGGCCAGCGCCTCGCGGCCCCAGTCCGGGTCCTTGCGCCAGCCTTCCGTCTCGAACAGGTGCGCGTGCATCTGCGGAAAGCGGCCCTGCTTCTCCGCGCAGACGGCAGCGCGGGCGGCGGGGTCGGCCTGCGGGTGGATGCTGGAGAGCGGCAGGTGCCGGTACACGAGCGTGGCCCCGCCCGCGTCGCCCAGCGCCCCGGGGAGCGTCTTGTGCGCCGTGCGGCAGAACGGGCACTCGTAGTCGGAGAACTCCACCACCATGCGGTCCGCCCCGGCGGCGGGCGGCGCGAGGGGCCGCGCGCCCTGCACCAGCCGCGGCCACACGCCCGCGATGGCCTGCCGGTCCGACGAGCCCTTGCGCAGCTTGCCGATCTCCGTGGACGCCAGCCCGCCCGGGCGGAACAGCACCAGGAGGATGAAAAGGATGACGACGACGTTCACCACCGTGTTCAGCCGGTCGGTCCAGGTGGGTTTTGCCATGGGGCCGTTCCTGTCGGTGAGGGGCGGTCGATGGGAGCTGTCCGTGACGTCGCGAGCGGCTCAGCCGGCCCGGCGGCGATACTGCACGAGCAGGATCTCGTCGGTGTCGGGATCCTTTTCGATGGTGTAGAACTCGCCGGCGCGGCCGAACGCCTGGGGAAACGCGGGGAGCCGCGCCGGCTGCACCTGCCCGGTCTGCAGCGACATGCGGAATGCCTGCACGGGTCCGTCGCGCTCCTCCGCCGGGGCCCAGGGGCGAATCCACAGGTAGCCGTCGGGGTCGATCACCATCTCCGTCCACCGGGCGAGCAGCGTGGGGGGCAGGGTGCCGCTGATGCGCGCCCCCCCGCCCAGGGCGTCCTGCAGCCCCGACATCCGCCGCGCCATCCGGGCGTCCTGCGCGGGGTCGTAGCGCGGGACGTCGTGGCGGGGCAGGGGGAGGGTGTCCAGCCGGCCGGAGCCGGCATCCACGCGCGCCAGCCACTGGCTGCCGCCGTCGGACATGGCCACGCAGCCGCTGCGGGCCGCCCACAGCGCGCGCGCCTGCCGGGTGCCCACCTGGAAGGTGGTGCCCCGCATGGGGGGCGGCGTGGCGGGAACCTCGGCCACCAGCCGGCGGCGGCCGTCGTCCCGCACGGCCCACGTCTGCACGCGATGGCCGCGGCCGCCGGTCATGTCCAGCGTGTCGTAGCCGTACAGGAGCCCGCGCGGGCCGGCGTGCATGGCGCGAAAGGTGAACGGGGCGATGAATCCGCCCCGCAGCCCGCCGTGCTGGTTGCGGGGGCGCCCGTCCCATCCGAAGACGGACACGGCGCCGGCGTTGTAGACGAAGAGCGCCGTGTCGCTGGCTTCCAGGTAGTTGAAGGTGCGCTGCAGCCCCTGCAT
>DASQZE010000177.1:0-2509 GCA_035638875.1 Longimicrobium sp. | reverse complement strand
TTACGGGGGACGGAGGGCCGTGCGCGCTCGGGCTGGGGCCCTCACCCGGGTTCGTAAACCTCACCCACCCTCTCCCATAAACTGCATGGGAGAGGGTACACACCCCAGCCCTGGCGCAAAAGCGACCCTCGCGCCGGACTCGCGGTTCTCCCCCTCTCCGCGAGGAACGAGCGGGGAGGGGACGGGGGGAGAGGCCCTCCGCCGGTGCACGGCGCCCGCCAATCCGCACGGATCCAGAAGCACCTCCCCCAGGATTGGGGGAGGTCGCGAGATATCGAGCGGGTGGGGGCGCCCACCGGATGCCCGCTCATCCGCCGACAATCCGTCCGCCCGTCCCCTCCCCCTGTCACATCTCCTGTCACGTCACATCTCCCAGCTCCCTCCCCCTGTCCCCATCTCCCGGCACATCCTTTGCTTTACATCGCAAAGCACTTGACAAGTGCCGTTCCGACCCGCATCGTACGGACCATGGCAACCATCCAGCCCCTTCGCCCGCTGCCTCCGCCCGAGGAGGACCCGTCCCTCGACCTGCACGCGCGGGCGATGGACAACCTTCGCTACATCCGCGAGACGATGGAGCGGGCGGGCAGCTTCACGGCCGTGAGCGGCTGGGGGCAGGTGGTGATCGGCGTGGCGGCCGTGCTGGCGGCGGGGCTCGCCTCGCTGCAGCCGTCCACCACGGAGACCTGGCTGGCCACGTGGGTCGCGGCCGCCGTTGTCTCGTCGCTGGTGGGCGTGCTGACCACGGCCATGAAGGCGCGGGCCGCGCGCATGCCCCTGGTGTCCGGGCCCGCGCGCAAGTTCGTCCTGAGCCTGGCACCGCCGCTCGTCGCGGGCGCCGTGCTCACTGTGGTGATGTACCGCGCGGGGATGGCGGGGCTGCTGCCGGCCATGTGGCTCATGCTGTACGGCGCCGGAATCATCACCGCGGGCGCGTTCTCCGTCTCCGCCGTGCCGGTGATGGGGCTGTGCTTCATGCTGCTGGGCGGCATCGCCGCGTTCACCCCCGCTTCGTGGGGCGACGCGTGGATGGCCGTGGGCTTCGGCGGGTTCCACGTGGTGTTCGGCATCCTGATCGCCCGGAGGTACGGTGGCTGAGGCCAATCGCGTACGCCTGGACGATGCCGCCGTGCTGCGCAGCGTCGCGGGCGCGGCCGAAGACGGGTCGCCGGAGCTGGACCGCCTGATCCACGAGCGCGTGCGCCTGGGGATCGTGAGCGCGCTCGCCGTGAACCAGTCGCTGGCGTTCAACGAGCTCAAGACCATGCTGGGCCTTACGGACGGCAACCTGAGCGTACACGCCCGCAAGCTCGAGGAAGCCGGCTACCTGGTGTGCACCAAGAGCTTCGAGGGGCGCACGCCGCGCACGGAGTTCCGCCTGACCGACGGCGGCCGCAGCGCCCTGACGGCATACCTGAACCACATGGAAGCGCTCATCCAGGCCGTGCGCGACCGCTGACCCCTTCTCTTTTTTTGCCCCGGAACTTTGTGATGCAAAGAACTCTGCATATTTCCGAGCCGGATCGCGGGATCCACGCGGCGCTCATCATGGACGGCAACGGCCGCTGGGCCACGCAGCGCGGGCTGCCGCGCGTGGCCGGCCACCGCGAGGGCGCGCACGCCGTCCGCCGGGTGGTGGAGGCCGCGCCGGGGCTGGGGGTCGGCACGCTCACGCTGTACGCGTTCTCGTCCGACAACTGGGGCCGTCCGCCGCGCGAGGTGAGCGCGCTGATGCGCCTGTTCCGCGCCTACCTGGCCTCGGAGACGGCGAAGTGCGTGGAGAACGGCGTGCGGCTGCGCGTCATCGGCCGGCGCGACCGGTTGGGGGGCGCGCTGCTGCGGCAGATCCAGGCGGCCGAAGAGGCGACGAAGGATGGCAGGCGCCTGCTGCTGCGCATCGCCATCGACTACAGCGCGCGCGACGCCCTGCTGCGCGCCGCCGCCCTGGCCGCGGGAGAAGAGGTGGACCGCGACGGGTTCGCCGCGCTCCTGGCCCGCGCCATGGGCGGCGCCGAGCCCGCGCCGGACGTGGACCTGCTCATCCGCACGGGGGGCGAGCAGCGCCTGAGCGACTTTCTGCTCTGGGAATCCGCCTACGCCGAGCTCTACTTCACCCCGCGCATGTGGCCCGAGTTCGGAGCCGCCCCCCTGGCCGAGGCCGTGGACTGGTTCCACCGCCGCGACCGCCGCTACGGACTCGTGAAGAGTGCGTGAGTGCGGAAGTGCGGAAGTGCGGAAGTGCGGAAGTGCGAAAGTGAAAAGCGGCTGAGGGGATTTGAGAGGATCGGCGAGAACCGGATGCCGGATGCCGGTGCACCCCACGGTACCTGAGCAACACCGGACCTGTCGGCGACGGCCGACATCGCGGGTTCATTGCCGCGAATTCATTCGCCAGGGGCTCGGAGCCGGCCCCGGTGCAGTTAGATCGGGATTCGTCTGGGCCATGTGAGTGCGGCATCGAGCGGGATCGAGCGAGATCAGTCAGGCGAGGCGGGATCGAAGTGCGGCG
>DASQZE010000176.1:0-4428 GCA_035638875.1 Longimicrobium sp. | reverse complement strand
GGTTGACTGCTTCAGGATGCCCATCCACCGGTTCCACGAATCCACCTTGCCTCGATTCACCCGCCTGCTGCTCCTGACGCTGCTGCTCGTGCCCGGCGCCCTGGCCGCGCAGCAGACACCGCCGTCCGGCAGGGCACCCGGCGCCGATGCGGCGGATGCCACGGCCGCGCTCTCCCGGGTGGCATCCATGCTCATGCTGGACTCGGTGGCCGCCCGTGCGCGCCACTCGGGCAAGCCCCGCAGGGTCGACGTTTCCGGGCTCTCCCCGGACATCACCGCACGGGACATGGCGGTGCGCGGGCTGGAGCGGGAACGAGCCGCCGAGGGTCCGTGCCCGCAGCGCAGCGGAACCTCGTTCCGCGACGTTCGGCGATCTGCCGACGGCTCCTATACGCTCGCCCTGCACGAGATGGGGGACGACGGGTGGATCGGTGAATCCCTGTGGTGGATCGCCTGTGATGCCGATGGGTGCCGCGTCACGCGGGTCGTGCAGACCCTGGCCGACCTCGTGCTCATCTGCACGGGAGCGGACGGATAACTGCCCGCGGTGGATGATGGATGAGCGCACGCTCCGCCCCCGAGGCCGCGCGTGCGCTGCCATATGCGTCTTTGCGGTGTCCGCGGAGGCGGACAGTGTGAAGTTGTAGCCGCGAATTCATTCGCTCCCGTTCTTCTCCGCGCGCCGGGAACCATCCGTGGCGCGGCGGCATTCTGGGGAGATGGGGATGATGCGAGGGTTGGATGCGAGGGGTCCGCCGCGGTTGGAAGGTTCAGCGCGGCGGGTCCATGAGCGATGCCGCGTCGGGTCCACGAGCGATTGAAATCGCCGCTACAACTTCACACGGTCGGCCTGCGCCGGCACCAACGACGATGCGCGGATTGCCGCATGGATGATCAGATTGCGCTGGGGCAGGCGCTGGCGGACCGGCTGCCGGACGTGCCGCGGTGGGTGGAGGCGCGGTCGATGCTGCGGGGCGGCACGTGCGAGATCCTGGGCGTCCACGAGGCGCCGCAGCTGTCGTTCGTGATCCTGGATCCCGGCGGGATGGGCGGCGTCATCGTCGTGGGGGCGCCGGCGGACGAGACCATCCGCGACGCCGCCGCGCGCAGCACGGGCGGCGGCAGCCTCGTGGCGCCGCTGGAGGAGGCGGCGCGGATCGCGCGACTGCTCCCGGAGTGGACGGCGACGCGCGCCATCCTGCACCGGCTGGGCGACGCGCCCCGGCTGCCGGACGTGGCGCCGGGGCAGGTGCGCTTCGTGGATGCGGCGGAGCTCGGCACGATGGACGTGCCCCCGGAGCTGGCGGAGGAGTTGGTGACCTGCGCGGAGGGCTCGCCCATCGCGGCGACCTTCGTGGACGGGCGCCCCGTCTCGTTCTGCTATGCCGGCGCGGTCACCGAGACGCTGTGGGACATCAGCATCGACACGCTGGATGCGCACCGCCGGCGCGGGTACGCGGCGCTGTGCGTGACGCACCTCATCCACCACATGCAGGCGCTGGGCAAGGAGCCCGTCTGGGCCAGCATCCCCGAGAACCCCGCGTCGTGGAGGCTCGCGCGCAAGCTCGGCTTCGTCCCCGTGGACGAGGTGGCGCTGTTCGAGCCGCCGGAGGATGACGGCTGAGCGGCACGATCGCAACGTGCGCAACGGGCGCCGTTCGCCGCCGCCGCCACACGGGTGCGATCGGCCCGCGCGGCGCATGCGCACCGTCCGAAACATGCATGGATCAGCCGTGGCCGGGCACGGAACGCCTCCGTATCTTCCGCGGCCACTACACCGGCCGTGATCCCCCGATGAAAGACCCCGCCATGCGCCGCCGTTTTCAGCAGGTCGACGTCTTTTCCCCCGTTCCGTTCCTGGGCAATCCGCTCGCGGTGGTGCTGGACGCGGAGGATCTCACGACGGAGCAGATGCAGCAGTTCTCGCGCTGGACCAACCTCTCCGAGACGACGTTCCTCCTGCCGCCCACCACGGACGAGGCCGACTACCGCGTGCGGATCTTCACCCTGGCGCGGGAGCTTCCGTTCGCGGGGCATCCCACGCTGGGCTCTTGCCACGCGTGGCTGGCGGCGGGCGGCGTTCCCCGGGATGCCGGGCGGATCGTGCAGGAGTGCGGCGCGGGGCTCGTGCCCGTGCGGCGCGGCGACCGGGGGCTGGCCTTTGCCGCGCCGCCGCTCCTCCGCACGGGGCCGGTGGACGAGGGGATGATGGATCAGCTTGCGTCCGTGCTGGGCATCGGCCGCGGCGACATTGTAGACGCGCAGTGGGCGGACAACGGGCCCGGATGGGTGGCCGTGCTGCTGAAGGACGCGGCCGCGGTGCTGGCCGTGGAGCCCGACTTCAGCCGGTGGTCCGGCGAGGGGAGCCTGGACATCGGGATCGTGGGGGCGCATCCGCCGCTCGCGGAGTGCGCGTGGGAGGTGCGGGCGGTGTTCAGCGACGAGCAGGGGGGCATGCGCGAGGACCCCGTCACGGGGAGCCTGAACGCCTCGCTGGCGCAGTGGCTGCTCGCCAGCGGCCGCGCCACGGCGCCCTACCTCGCCAGCCAGGGCACCCGCCTGGGGCGCCGCGGCCGCCCGTGGATCGAGCAGGACGCCGACGGCACCGTGTGGGTGGGCGGCCCCGCCATCACCTGCATCCAGGGCGAGGTGGATCTGTAGGCGGCGGATCGACGGACGGGGGGCGTCCCGCGGAGTACCGCACGGATTCGGCCGAGCGAATGAATTCGCCGCAACGACTACACGAAGTCCGCCTGCGCGGACTGTCCGTCACGGGCGAGTGCCACGCCACCGGCAAGGCACCTCTGCCACGTCGGAGAGTGGTGTCGGCGCAGGCCGGCACAGGCCGACAGTGTGATGTTGTAGCCGCGAATTCATTCGCTCGCCTGGGCGCCGGCATCATCCCCGGCGCCCCGCCTTCCATGCCTCCACGCCACTCCGGAACCGTCTGGGCCGCGGGTCAGGACAGGAACCGCGCCCGCACCTCGGGCGGCGGAATCATGCACGCGTCCAGCTTGCCGAAGATGCGATAGCGGTTCTTCGCCAGCAGGTCGTAGAACACGTCCGCCACCGGGCGCGGGACGATCGCCAGCGGCCACAGCAGCGGCCACGGGGCGTCCATCCGCCGGGCAATGCGCAGGGCCGCCCGCGACTTGCGCCACGCGTGGCCGCCTTCCACCAGCACCACGCTGTCGAGCGCTTCGGGCGGGAGGCCGAACCGCTCCAGCAGCGCCCTCCCTGCATCCGACTGCAGCGCGGCAAAGCGAAAGCGGCCGCGGCGGTCGTTGCGCAGGATGAGCTGCACCGAGCGGTCGCACAGCCCGCACACGCCGTCGTACAGCACGATCGGCCCCGCCGCGTCGTCGGGCGCGGCAGTGGCGTTCGGTTCGTCAGCCAGCATGGTCATCGGCAAGCGTCCGTTCACGGATTCCCACGGTTCTTCCCCTCCGCAAGCTACACCCCCTCCACGCGAAAGTCCCGCCCCGTGTTGGAGAACGCGCCGCAGCGTCTTATCGTCAGCAGAATCAGGGATCCAGCGCCCTGGACGGTTCCGGACGCACAGCGAGGAGAGCCATGCCCATCCCGACTCCCCCTCAGGTCGAGTGCGAGCGCATCCACCCGCGCCTCGCCGTTCCCGACGTGCTCGCCGCGGCCGAGTTCTACACCAGCAAGCTCGGCTTCACGCTCGGGTTTACGTGGGGCGAGCCGGTGACGATGGCGGGCGTGGACCTGGGCAGGGAGCAGGTGTTCCTGGACCAGGGCACGGCCAATCCAGAGGGATGCCGCCTTTACTTCGTGGTGGGCGATGCGGACGAGCTGTACGACTTTCAGCGCGCGAGCGGCGTGGACGTTACGGCGCCTCCGGAGGACCGGCCGTGGGGGCTGCGCGACTTTCGCATCCGCGACCTGAACGGGTACGAGCTGGGCTTCGGCCATTACATCCATACCGCCGGCGAGCCGATCCCCATCGAGCGCGTGGATGTGCCCGTGCGCCTGGAGAAGCGCCTCGCCACACTGCTGCACGATCTGGCCGCGCACAAGCGGATGACGGTGGACAGCCTGCTGGAGGAGATCCTGCTGCACACCAGCGAGCCGCTGGGCGACGGCGTCGCCAGCCCGCACACGCAATCGCAGCTGCGCCACATCCAGCAGCTCAAGGCGAAGCACGGCATCGACTACGACAGCCACGCGAGCTACCGCTGGGTGGAGCGCTGACGGCAGACGGCGATCCGTAGCACTGTAGTCCGCAAGGCAGAAAGTGCGCGGCGAGTTGCGCCATCCCCTGCCGATTTGCTATTTTTTTAGCATTCCGCTGCCTGGCGTCCGTACCGTGGGGCCGGTTGGTTTCCGGCATCCACGTCCGATCTTTCTCCTGCAGCAATCCGCATCGTGCGAAGCAGATTCTGGTTCGGCTCCCTGGCGGCCGCG
>DASQZE010000175.1:0-10635 GCA_035638875.1 Longimicrobium sp. | reverse complement strand
GGGTATGGTAGGGCTTATCCATCGGCTTTCTCCTGTGTACGGGTAGCCCCGGAAAGCTCACATCGTACGGGGATACGCACAAGGTCGGACCGCCTCGTTCACCGCCTCCTCCTCCGGGAGGAGGTCTGTCGCATCCGGCACGATCGCGACGTGGTGCATACCTCGTTCGAACCGTCCTGCGTACTTGCCACGGACGCCCTTGCGCAGGTCTTCGGGGCTGAAGTCGTACCCGTCACGCATTCTTCGGAACTGGCTCAATCCAGACTGCCGCAGATTGAAAAGAGCGAGGGGAGTGGCTGCGATATACAGCCACTCCCCGATTCGAGCTCCAGACGGCTCGCTCAGGCCCGCACGAGCTTCTTGTACTTGATGCGGTGCGGGATGTCGGCGGCGGCGCCCAGGCGGCGCTTCTTGTCCGCCTCGTACTCGCGGTAGTTGCCCTCGTACCACACCACCTGGCTCTCGCCCTCGAACGCCAGGATGTGCGTGGCGATGCGGTCCAGGAACCACCGGTCGTGGCTGATGACCACGGCGCAGCCCGCAAAGTCCAGCAGCGCCTCTTCCAGCGCCCGCAGCGTATCCACGTCCAGGTCGTTGGTGGGCTCATCCAGCAGGATCAGGTTGCCGCCCTCCTTGAGCACCTTGGCCAGGTGCACGCGGTTGCGTTCGCCGCCGCTGAGCGTCTTTACCAGCTTCTGCTGGTCGCTGCCCTTGAAGTTGAACCAGCCGCAGTACGCCCGGCTGTTCACCTTGGCCCGGCCCAGCTCGATGAAGTCCTGCCCCGCGCTCAGCTCCTGCCACACGCTGTTCTCGCCGTTGAGCGAGTCGCGGCTCTGGTCCACGTACGCCAGCTTGACGGTGGCGCCCACGGCCAGCGTGCCGGCATCCGGCGTCTCGCTGCCCGTGATCATGCGAAAGAGCGTGGTCTTGCCCGCGCCGTTGGGCCCGATCACACCCACGATGCCGCCGCGGGGCAGGCGGAACTCCATCCCCTCGAAGAGCAGCTTGTCGCCGAACGCCTTGCTGACCTTGTCGGCCACCACCACCTCGTCGCCCAGGCGCGGCCCGGCGGGAATGATGATCTCGGCCGTGGTCACCTTTTCCCGCTGGTCGGCGTCCAGCATCTGCTCGTAGCTGGTAAGGCGGGCCTTGCTCTTGGACTGGCGGGCGCGCGGGGCCATGCGCACCCACTCCAGCTCGCGCTCCAGGCTGCGGCTGCGGGCGCTGGACTGCTTTTCCTCGCGGCGCAGGCGCTCCTGCTTCTGCTCCAGCCAGCTGGAGTAGTTGCCCTTCCAGGGAATGCCCTCGCCGCGGTCCAGCTCCAGGATCCACTCCGCCACGTTGTCCAGGAAGTAGCGGTCGTGGGTAATGGCGACGATGGTGCCCTTGAACTCCGCCAGGTGGTGCTCCAGCCACGCCACGGACTCGGCGTCCAGGTGGTTGGTGGGCTCGTCCAGCAGCAGCATGTCGGGCTCTTCGAGCAGCACCTTGCACAGGGCCACGCGCCGCCGCTCGCCGCCGGACAGGTTCTCCACGCGGGCGTCGGGCGGGGGCAGGCGCAGGGCCTCCATGGCGATCTCGATCTTGCGGTCCAGCTCCCACAGGTCGGCCGCGTCGATGGCGTCCTGGATCTTGGCCTGCTCTTCCAGGAGCTTGTTCATCTCGTCGTCGTCGCTCACCTCGCCAAAGCGGGCGTTCACCTCGTCGAAGCGGCGCAGCAGGTCGCGCTGGGCGCGGACGGCCTCTTCAACGTTGCCGCGCACGTCCAGGGCGGGGTCCAGCTCCGGCTCCTGCGACAGGTAGCCGATGCGGGTGCCCTCGGCGGCCCAGGCCTCGCCGTTGAAGTCGGTGTCCACCCCGGCCATGATGCGCAGCAGCGACGACTTGCCGCTGCCGTTGGAGCCCACGACGCCGATCTTGGCGCCGGGATAGAAGGAGAGCCAGATCCCCTTGAGGATCTCGCGGTTGGGCGGAACCACCTTCCGCAGCTCCTTCATGACGTAGATGAAGCGCGACGTATCTGTATTGCTCATGGTGGGGGATCGGGTCCGATGGTCGATCGCGGGCAGCCGGGGCCGCCGGTCCAGGTCGTTTGCGGGCGGGAAGATAGCACCCGGCGGGCGGCGGCGGGAGGTGGGGGCCGTCTTCCGCGCCCGGACGGGGCGGGACGACCGCTCTCCGCGCAGTCTCCGCATGATTTTCCTTCCCCCTTTTTCCGCCGCGCGCATATTGATTGACTCGGCACGTGGATCACCACGCCGGCGTACGCGTACCCGTCCGGCTCGCACGCCGAGGCCGTGTACGTGCGCGACAGGGACGGCGGCATCGGCTACTCGGCGCCCGTGACCCTCGTCGTCCCCTGAGCTGAAGGCCGATCGTCAGCTTCTTTCACGCGCGGCCCGGAGACTCGTTCTCCGGGCCGCGCGTCCGTTTGGCCCGCCTCGCCATCCGCGCCGAGCCTCGTCGAACCCGATCCAGCCTCCCGCGTGCACGCCGATGAATCACGCGGAGGACGCGGAGACGAACCGAGAGGACGCGGAGAACAGAAAAGGGTTTCTCCCGCATCCTCCGCGTGAGGCGGCGGTCGAACTCCGGGGCACGATGGACTGTCTCTCCAATCCACATCGCTGAATGTTCGCCGATTCCGGGTGGCTCCTTCGGCGCCGCGCGGGGGGCCGGGTCCGTGGAAGGAGTTCCGGAAAAACGGGAGGGTCCGATGGGGGCGCGGGGGTGCGTAAGTCGTTGGTCTCGATTAGATTAACAGGTTGCCGCGCACTTCCGGGTCCCCCCGTTCAGTGGATCTCCATGATGCCTCGTCGCTTGGGTCTCCGTGTTCCTGTCGTTGCGCTGCTGGCGCTCCTGGCCGCCTGCGCGGACAAGGCGCCGCCTACCGCGGTCGCCGGCCGTGCCGAGGCCGAGCCCGTCGCCGCGCCGCTGCTTACGCACACGGTGGGAAGCGGCGACCACATCATCAACCTGGGCATCCCGGGCCGGGCGTTCGACATCAGCGAAGCCGGGCAGGTGACCGGTGCCGCCTCGTTCCCCGGCACCACCAAGCCCCGCGGCTTCGTGTGGACGCCGAGCGGGCCCAACTCCACCTCGGGCATGGTGCAGTCGCTCCCTGCGCTTTCCGTGCGGGACAGCAGCTACGCATACGAGATCAACGAGAGCGGGCAGGTGGTGGGCACCAGCCGCAACCCGCAGGGCCGTGAGCGCGCCGCCCTGTGGACGCCGGACGGCGCGGGCGGCTACAGGGTCAAGGACCTGGGGGTCATCGAGTACCCCGGCCTTCACAGCTGGGGCGCGGCCATCAGCAACGCCGGCCACGTGGTGGGCACGGCGCAGGACGCCGCCCGGGCCCAGCGCGCGTTCCTGTGGACGCCGACGTCCCCCGGCGACACCACCGGCACCATGCTGAACCTGGGCACGCTGGGCGGTACCCGCAGCTTTGCGCGCGGCGTGAACAGCAACGGCTGGGTGGTGGGCGAAAGCTACACGGCGGGCGGTCTTACCCGTGCCTTTCTCTGGACGCCGAACACGGGGATGATCGACCTGGGCGCCCTCCCCGGGTCCAACAACAGCACCGCGACGGCCATCAACGAGGCGGGGCAGATCGTGGGGAACAGCGGGTCGTTCGGCTTCCTGTGGACCCCCACCGCCCCCGGCGCCACGACCGGCACCATGCAGTCGCTGGGCAAGCTCCCCACATACCTGAGCACCGGCAGCAATGCCACCGGCCTCAACGAGGACGGAGTGGTCGTGGGCACCACCAACATGAGCAGCCACTACCCGGCCATGATCTGGTCGGCGGAAGCCGGGATGCGCGACCTGCCCATGGACGGCGACTTCGGCGAGGCGTACGCGATCAACGGCCAAGGCCACGTGGCTGGCTGGACGCAGGTGCGCGAGAACGGCGTGCTGGTGGGGCGCGCGGTCATCTGGCGCGGGGTGATGGGCAACGTGGCCCCCACGGCCGCCGTGTCGGTGCCCGCGGGCGCCGTCACGAACCACTCGTACGTGCTGAACGCGGGCGGCAGCACCGACCCGGACGGCGATGCGCTCGAGTACATCTGGTACTACGAGAAGGACGGGCGCGTCGAGAACTTCTCGGGGCTGCGCACGCCGCAGGTGTCGTTCACCTTCAGGGAGACGGGCGTGTACACGATCCGCGTCGTCGCTCGGGACGACGACGGGCTGACGGATACGGCGCAGGCATCGGTGACGGTGGAGCAGAACCTGGCGCCCACGGTGACGCTGACCGGCGGTCCCGTGACGGTGGGCGAGGGCGTGAAGGCCGTGCTCCCCTTCGGCGTGTCCGATCCCAACCAGGCTACGGACAGCACCGAGGTGAGCACCATGCTGTACGCCTGGGAGTGGTCGGACGGCCGGTCGTACACGGGCACGGGGTGGCGCACCTTCCCGGACCAGGGCACCTACACCTTTACGCTGTACGCCAAGGACCGGGGCGGGCTCGTTGGCTCGGTGACGTCCACCGTCACGGTGACCAACACGGCGCCCACGATCGCGGTGCACGTGCCGGCCAGCACGCTGGAGGGGGCCACGTACGCCATCACCGCGTCGTCGCCCTCCGACGCGGGGACGGCGGACCGGCCCACGCTGCAGTTCGCGTTCGACTGCGGGCGCGGAGCGGGGTACGGCGCGTTCAGCACCACGCGCGCCGCCACCTGCCCGGCGCTGGCGGACCAGGACACCTTCAACGCGCGGGCCAAGGTGCGCGACAAGGACGGCGCGGAGCGGGAGTACGTGCGCACCGTTCGGGTGGTCAACGCCCGTCCGGTGGTGCAGGCGCAGCTGGCGGATCCCAACGCGCCGCAGGGCCCCGTCGCGTTCCGGTTCACGGACGGCGGCTCGGCGGACGGGCCGTGGACGTACCGGGTGCGCCGCGGCAACGGAACGTACACGGCGTGGATGCCGGCCACGCCCGGCACGTGGATCACCACGCCGGCGTACACGTACCCGTCCGGCTCGCACGACGAGGCCGTGTACGTGCGCGACAAGGACGGCGGCATCGGCTACTCGGCGCCCGTGACGCTCGTCGTCCCCTGAGCTGAGGCCGATCGTCGGCTTCCCACGCGCGGCCCGGAGACTCGTTCTCCGGGCCGCGCGTCCCTTTGGGCGCCGGATCGCCTCGCGCTCTTCGAAGTCTTGCAGAACCCACGCAGAGCAGCAGAGCGGAGGGGTTCTCTGTTCCCTACCTCTCTGCTGCTGCGTGCAATCCGTTCCCGGCTTATGGTATCGTACCGTTTCTCCCAATCTCCTGTGCAGAACGGAGGAAGCTTGAACGCAGAGTTCGCAGAGTCGAAAAGCAACTTCGCAGGGAACAATCGATCTGTACTCTGCGAACCCCTCCTGTTCTCTGCGAACTCTGTGTTGAACTTCGTGTCCCTGGATGCACACGGAATCATGGCAATGGCTAGCACGCGGGTGGGCGCGGATGATCATCCCTGCCGCGACGCCGTTCATCGCGAATCCCGGGATGCGGACCCGTCGCGATCCGCGCTGCGCCCGCGGGACGAAATCGCCCGATGATTGCAGGATGCGTGGATTCCGTCGCGGACCCGCGTGCCGATCAGGGAGGAAGGATGCGGCGCACCTGGACTGGATTGATGAAGACGGGGAGCATCCTCCTCGCCCTGCCGGCCGTCGTGGCGTGCGGCGGGGAGCCCGCGTGCCGGCTGGAGGCGATGGCGGATACGACGGGATGGAAGGTGGTCGACGCCGGCCCTTTCGTCTTCAAGCTCCCGCCCGGCTACCGCGACGAGCATCCCATCGGCACGGACGCGTACGCGGGATCGTGGACGCAGGGCGCGCGCACCATCCGCTTCGCCTGGGGTCCGCACACGGCGGATCCGCGCCGGTCCACCAACCCCGCCGAGCCGCCGCTCTGCCGCATGCGGATCAACGGCCGCACGGCGCTCGTGGCCTACACCGTGTTCGTGCCGGGCGGGGAGCGGCGGTACCACGTGGGCGGCTGGTGGCAGAAGCCGGATACGATGAGCGCGAACCTGCACCTGGCCGGCTCCGGCCCGGCGGCCGATTCCGCCGGGCGCGCCATCGCCTGGACCGTCCTGCGCACCGTCCACCTGCGCACCGTGTGGAGCGCGGACGACAACGCCCGCTTCACCCACCGGCCGTGCGAGATCAGCCGGGTGAACGAGGCCCGGTCGGGGCTGCCGCCGCCGGATCCCGACCCGCGCAACTGCCCGGCCCGCCCGCCGCCGCCCGCCGTGTACGAGCGCGTGCGCTGATGCGACGGCGGGCGCAGCGGCGATGCCGAAACCGCGCGCGCCCGGCATCGTAGTGCGCCCTGTCTCCGACTCGTTCCAAGGCACTACATCACCCCGGGATCCCGCATGGCCGACTGGATCGTGAGCGTGGAGGGCGTGACCAAGCGCTTTGGCGCCGTCACGGCCGTGGACGACGTATCGCTGCAGGTGCAGGGTGGGGAAGTGTTCGCGCTGCTGGGCCCCAACGGCGCGGGCAAATCCACCCTCATCCGCATGCTGCTGGGGCTGCAGCGCCCCGACAGCGGGCACATCGCCTATCGGCTGGAGGGGACGGAGGGGCCGCCCCGGCCGGCGCACGTGGGCTACCTGCCGGAGGACCGCGGGCTGTACCCCGAGATCAAGGTGCTCCCCACGCTGGTGTACTTCGGCGTGCTGCGGGGGATGGAGCGCCGCGCCGCCCGCACCGCGGCCGAGACGTGGCTGGAGCGCATGGGGCTGGCGGACCGGGGGGGCGAGCCGCTCAAGTCGCTCTCCAAGGGCAACCAGCAGAAGGTGCAGTTCATCAGCGCCGTGCTGCACCGGCCGCGCTTCGCCGTGCTGGACGAGCCGTTCAGCGGGCTGGACCCCCTGAACCAGGACTTCTTCCTGGGCCTGATCCGCGAGATGCGCGACGGGGGGACGACCGTGCTCCTTTCCGCGCACCAGATGCAGCTGGTGGAGCGGCTGGCAGACCACGTGATGGTGATGAACCGCGGCCGCCCCGTGCTGCGCGGCACCCTGCCGGAGATCCGCCAGCGCTGGACGCGCGAAACGCGGCTGGTGCTGCGCGTGGGCGGCGGCGGGGACGGCGCCGCGCTGGCCGCGCACCCCGCCGTGCTGCGGGTGGATGCCACCGCGCCGGGCGAGCTGACGCTGTACCTGCAGCCGGACGCGCCGCTCAACCCCGTGCTCGCGGCGGCGGCGCAGTCGCTGGACGTGCGCGAGGTGCACTCCGCCCCGGTGACCCTGCACGAGGCCTACGTCCGCGCCGTCGGCGGCGAGACGGCGGATGCGGATGCGGACGCGGCGCAGGAGGTGGCCGCGTGAGCCCGCTCCGCGCCACCTGGGAGGTGGCCCGCTGGGAATTCCTGCGCTTCTTCAAGATCCGCGAGATCCTCGTCGGCCTGGTGATGGCCATCGTGGGCGGGGCCGGCGCATTCGGGCTCATGCGCCTGGCGGACCGCGGCTCCGACGATCCCGTGCACATCGCCGTCGCCGGTGTGCCGGGGCTGCCGATCGCGGTCCCGCCGGAGAGCCGGCTGCGAATCCAATCGCACCCGGCGGAGCGGATGCCCGCGCTGCGCCAGGCGGTGGAGCGGGGGGAGCTGGCCGGGCTGGTCACCTGGCGCGCGGACGGCCCGCCGGCGCTGCTGGCGGGCGAGGGCGCGCGCTGGCGCGGGGAGCTGGAGCAGGTGCTGGGCGCCGCGGCCATGCAGGCGCGCTTCGGCGCGGTGGGCGTGCGGCCGGAGCAGCTCCCCGCGCTCCTGGCGCCCGTGACGCTGGACGTCACCTACACCGCGGATGCCACGCCCCCGCGCTCCCGGGGGGAGACGATCCTCACCATCCTGGCCATCGTGCTGAGCCTGATGGGGGTGTTCACGGGCGTGGGATACGTGTTCATCAGCATCACGGGCGAAAAGCAGAACCGGGTGGCGGAGCAGGTGGTGGCCGCCATCCCGCCGCAGAGCTGGGTGGACGGCAAGATCCTGGGGCTTTCGGCCATCACGCTGGCCAACCTGACGAGCATGGTCCTTTCGTTCGTGCTGCTGGGGCTGGGGGCGCGGGCGCTGGGGGTGTCGCTCCCCGCCCTTCCCCGCGCGGCCGGCAGCCCGGGGCTCATCGCCACGCTCGTGCTGGTGACCGCGCTGGGGTTCGGGTTCTGGTTCGCGTTCATGGCCATGGTGGCGGCCGTGGTGGACGACCCAAACACCTCCAGCCGCTCCGGGCTGCTGATGCTGCCCATCGCCGTCACGTCGCTGGCCTTCATCGCCTTTCGCGGGCCGGACCTGGCCATTACGCGCGTGCTGAGCATCCTGCCGCCGTTCTCCGCCAGCGTGCTGCCCGTGCGGATGCTGCTGGACCGCGTGCCCGCGTGGGAGGTGGCGCTGGCGATCGTGCTGCTGGCGGGCGCCGTGTGGCTGCTGCGCCGCGCGGCGGGCAAGGTGTTCCACCTGGGGATGCTGATGTACGGCAAGGAGCCCACGTGGGGCGAGGTGCGGCGGTGGATGCGGGAGACGTGAGGCGCGGGCGGATGCTGACGGGATCGGCCGGAGCCGCGGGGTGAGCCGGCATCCAGCCCGGGCGATTGAAATCGCGGCACCGAAAACGTGATGTCGGCCTTCGCCGACGGGTCCGGCGCGGCAGAGTGCCGGTGCGTCCGCGGCGAATCGATCGGCCGGTGACGCGAATGCAGGAGCCGCGCAGACACTTGTCTTCCTGAGGAGCGCACGCCGATAGTCCGCCGTGACAGCCCCCCGCGCGCGACCAAAGGATCTACTACACGGGGGCCCCGGCCAGCCCATCAGCCGGCTCCTTGCACGGGCAGGCAAGATCCTTCGGCCGGCGGCAAAATCCCTCCCCCGGCGGGGGATCCGGCGGCGCCTCCCTCACAGTGTGT
This sequence comes from Longimicrobium sp., assembly GCA_035638875.1. Taxonomy (GTDB): domain Bacteria; phylum Gemmatimonadota; class Gemmatimonadetes; order Longimicrobiales; family Longimicrobiaceae; genus Longimicrobium. Next base: position 1,731 of record DASQZE010000175.1, on the reverse strand, counting down.
TTTAAGAACGATCTGCCCGCGTTTGATTTCCTGAGGGAGGCGCCGCCGGACCGCTTCCTCCGACTGCATCCATGGCGCCGACCGAAGGATCTGGCCCGCATGACCGAGGGGCTGGCAGCGAGGCGGGAAGCCTGCTCCCGGACGCGCGGAGTAGATCCTTCGGTCGCGCGCAAAGTATTGTGCATGTTGGAGTTTGCGGCGTGCGCTCCCTCAGGAAATCAAGCGGGCTTCCATCGGGAAGGACAATCTTATACTAAACACACTCTCAGGAAAGCAACTCGGCTGGATGAGACTCGATCGAGCAAAAGCGAAAGCCCCGCCAACTGGGCGGAGCTTTCGTGCTGGTGGATTCGCGACGGCCGCGCGCTTACTTCCTTCCGCGCGGGCCGCGCCTGCCGCGGGACTTGCCGCCCTTGCTTCCGCCCTGGCGCGGAGCGGCACCGCCCCCGCCAGCCGCCACTACGCCGTCCGCCGGCGTATCCGTATCCAGCGGCTCCCCCATCGTCAGCGATTCGCTCAGCCCGGCCGGGTCCGCCGGCTCGCCGGGATCCACGAACTCGGATTCGATGCGATGCGGTGCAGCGGCCGCATCGGCCGAATCCACCGGCTCAGCCCTCCTCGCGGGCTCGGACGCGCGGAAGGGCTCCGCCACCGCGACGGGCGATGCCGGCCCCGGCACGGCGACCGGCGCCGGGGCGGGCACGGAAACGGGCTCCACGGGCGCGGGGGCAGGAACGGGCTCCGGCGCGGGCACGGCGACCGGCTCGGCCGGGGGCGCCGCGGCGATGGGCTTCGCGGGCTCGGCCGCGCGGACGGGCCGTGCCGGGGAGAACGCGGGGGCGGGTGCGGCCTCGCGCTCCTGCCGGAGGAGCTCGACCTCCTCCGGCGTCCACTCCTTGAGCCGGTCGATCTCGGCGCGGATCTCGGAGTAGGGGGAGCGCGACACCTGCGTGCGGCGCTCGCGGGCGGCAAAGGCGGCGCCGCGCGCCTCGTCCCAGCGGCCGGCATCCACGTACGCGTGGATCAGCACCTCGTACGCCAGCGGATGCGGGTACGTGCGCAGCATCAGGTGCAGCCGCGGAATGGCGTCGATGCGGGACTGGCGCGTGGTCAAATCCATCTCGCGCAGCTCCTCGGCCACGTCCTCGCGCCGGCGCAGCAGGTCCTGCAGCTCGCCGGGATACGTGGTCTGATCGAACTCTCCCAGCGCGTGCAGCGTGGGTGCTTCGCGCCCAAAGATCGCGCTGATGATGGAGCCCGACGGCGCGCGGCCGTCCTGCTCGTCTTCCGCCTGCTCTGCCCGCTTCTTTCTCAACCAGTGCCGGATGCCCATGCGTCCCCGTTCCCGTCCGTGACTCTGCCCGCCTTTTGCTTCGCGGCGGAGCAAGAGGCGTGCGAGGATGAACGGAAGTGCGTTAGTGCATTAGTGCGTTAGTGCGGAGAGGTTCAAGGGAGCAGGCATCCAGGCAGAGCGGCTAGAGCCGCCGCTGGGACAGCGGTAAGCCCTGTCTCGCGCCGAGGCGCGGCACGAACAGGGCTTCAACTGCCTGAAGCGTGCACGGGTGCACCGGGACGGCTCGTGCCGGACAGTGCGCGAAGGCGGGCTTCGCGACCTTCCAGCGGCGAATTCATTCGCTCGGCGGGAGGACGGCCTCACCGCCCGGGCCCACGTTCGCGCCGTCATCTACGACGCGCCCCCGATCTGCGCCGCCTCCACGTGCCGTACCTTCG
>DASQZE010000174.1:0-6990 GCA_035638875.1 Longimicrobium sp. | reverse complement strand
CAGCCCCCGCTCCTCCGACACCCCCAGCTCCTGGCGAATGCGGCGGTTCACGAACTCCGCCGTCCCCTCCGCCGTCTGCACGCTGAAGCCGTGCAGGAAGTAGCCCTCGGAGTAGTCGCCGCCCTGCGTGCGCTTCTCGATGAAGTCCTGCGCGCGGTCGCCGCTCGTCACCACCTGCAGGGCAATCACGTCCTCCGGGCCGTTGCCGTTCAGCGGACGGAAGTAGTCCGCCAGCGAAAGCCGCTCGCGGTCTTCCTGGCGCGGAAAGTCGAAGCGCCCCAGCTCCGTGGCGCGGTCCGCGGGATCGTAGACGACCACGGAGTCCTCCACCCGCGCGGCGGGGAAGTAGCCGTACACCGCCTTGGGACTCAGCCAGCGCTGCGTGCGGGCTTCCAGCGTGTAGCGCGCCAGCCGCGGCTCGAAGTCCTCGCGCACCATGCGGTCCCACTCCTCGCCCTTGAGGTTGCGGGCACCCCACTGCATGCGGTACAGCGTGTTGCGGTCGATGCACGCCACCACGTCGTCCAGCGGAATGCCCAGCAGCACCTTCCACCCCCAGAACGGCGGTTTGGGCACCTCCACCGGCGGCACGGACGGGTTCTCGCGGCTGGCCGGCCGCAGGTCCTTGGCCTGCGCGCGGCGCGCCTCGTACTCGGCCTGGCGGCGGATCATCTCGGCGTTGTGCGCGAGGACGAACTCCCCGCCGTCCGCCGCCATCAGCCGGTCCATCGTCTCCAGCCCCTCGAACGCGTCCTTGCAGTAGAACATCCCCGCGGGATACGGCTGCTGCTCCGCGATGAGCGACGCCGTGCGCACGAAGCTGGGGTTGATGGCCGCGCCGCCCACGAGGAGCGGATACTTGAGCCCGCGTCGGTGCAGCTCCTGGGCGGCCAGCGGCATCTGCTTGCTGGTGGAAACGAGCAGAGCGCTAAGGCCGATGGCGTCCGCGCCGACTTCCTCCGCCTTTTCCAGGATGGTGTTCACGGGCACCTGCTTGCCCAGGTCGAACACCGTGTAGCCGTTGTTCGTCAGGATGGTGTTCACCAGCGACTTGCCGATGTCGTGCACGTCGCCGTACACGGTCGCCAGCACCACCTTGCCCTTGGTCTGCCCCTCGGCCTTTTCCAGGTACAGCTCCAGCCGCGCCACGGCCTTCTTCATCACCTCGGCGCTCTGGAGCACGAAGGGGAGGATGAGCTCGCCGGCGCCGAACTTGTCACCGACTTCCTTCATCGCCGGGAGAAGGACGTCGTTCAGCACGGGGACGGCACCCAGCTTTTGCACGGCACGGTCGATCCAGTCCTCCACCCCGTCCTTTTTGCGGTGCAGGATCTTCCAGTGCAGCGCCTGCTCCGGCTCCATCTCCGCCGTGGGGTCCACGGTGGATTCCACCTCGCCGCTCTTGCCCTCGTAAAAGGCGATGAACGCCGCCAGCGGGTCGTGCGACTCCGTGCGGCGGTCCCAGATCAGGTCGTCGGCCAGCGTGCGCTCTTCTTCGCCGATCTCGAAGTAGGGCTTTACGTGCGCGGGGTTGATGATGGCCGTGTCCAGCCCCGCCTGCACGCAGTAGTGCAGGAACACGGAGTTGAGCACCGCCCGCGCCGCGGGGGAAAGGCCGAACGAGACGTTGGACACGCCCAGCGTCGTCAGCACGCCCGGCAGCTCGCGCTTGATGACCCGGATGCCCTCGATGGTCTCCAGGGCGCTGCGGCGGAACTCCTCGTCGCCCGTGGCCAGGGTGAAGGTGAGCGCGTCGAAGATCAGCGCGTCCGGCTGCAGGCCGTACTCGTCCACGGCGATGGCGTGGATCTTTCGCGCGGCCTCCAGCTTGGTATCGGCCGTCTTGCACATCCCGCCCAGGTCGCGGTCGATGGTGAGGGCGATGACCGCCGCCCCGTGCGCCGCCACGTGGGGAAGCACGGCGTCGCACCGCTCCCGGCCGTTCTCCAGGTTGATGGAGTTCACGATGGCGCGTCCCGGCGACTGCTCCAGGGCCACGCGGATGACGTCCGCCTCCGTGCTGTCGATGCAGAGCGGCGCCTCGACCCCCTGCGACAGCAGCTTGACGACGGCGCGCATCTGCCCGTCCTCGTCCTGCCGCTCGGTGAGCGCCACGCACACGTCCAGCACGTGCGCGCCGCTCTCCGTCTGCTCGCGGGCCACCTCCAGCACGCCGTCGTAGTCGTCCGCCAGCAGGAAGCGCTTGACCTTTCGCGACCCCTGCGAGTTCACCCGCTCGCCGATCATGGTCGGCGCGGGCACCTGGACCAGGTCGGTGGCGCGGATGCCGGAGGACAGGCGGGGCACGTAGACCACGTCGTGCTTCTTAGGCTCGACCCCGCGGATGCGCGCCACCAGCTCGCGGATGTGGTCCGGCGTGGTGCCGCAGCATCCGCCCACGACGCGGACGCCGTGCTCGCGGATGAACTCCTCCATCTGCTCGGCGAACGAGGCCGAGCCCAGCGGATACACCGCGCAGCCGCCCTCGTTGTGCGGGATTCCCGCGTTGGGAATGCAGCTCACGGGGAGGCGGCTGTTTTCGCCCAGGTAGCGGATGGCCTGCCGCATGTGCTCGGGGCCCGTGCTGCAGTTGAGGCCGATGACGTCGGCCCGCAGCGACTCCAGGGTCACCATGGCGGCGGCGATGTCCGTCCCCAGCAGCATCCGGCCGGACGTATCGAGCGTTACCTGCACCTGCAGCGCGACGGGGCGGCCGGCGTTCTCGATGGCCTGCCGGCAGCCGAAGATGGCGGCCTTGACCTCCAGGATGTCCTGCGAGGTCTCGATGAGCAGCACGTCCACACCGCCCTCGATGAGCGCGGCCGCCTGCTCGGCGAACACGGGCACCAGCTCGGCGAAGGTGATGTTGCCCAGCGTGGGATCGCTGGCCGACGGCAGGTACCCCGACGGGCCGATGGAGCCGGCGACGAAGCGCGGCTTTCCGTCCTGCGCGGCAAAGCGGTCGGCCACGCCGCGGGCCAGCTGGGCCGCGACCACGTTGATCTCGCGGACGCGGTCCTGAAGGGCGTATTCGCGCAGGGTCAGGCGGTTGGAGCGGAAGGTGTCCGTCTCCAGCACGTCGCTTCCGGCTTCCATGAACGACGCGTGCACTTCGCCCACCACGTCGGGCCGGGTGATCACCAGGTAGTCGTTGCACCCTTCCAGCGCCTGCCCGCCGAAGTCCTCGGGGGTCAGGTCGTAGTTCTGGATGCTGGTGCCCATGGCGCCGTCGAACACCAGCACGCGGTGGGCGAGCGCTTCGAGGTACGGCGAGCGAGGCTGCGTCATCGGTATCACAGTTCCCAAAACAGAAAACCCCGCGACTCGGATTCGAGAGTGCGGGGCGAAATCGCGCTGGATCGGCTGTCCGGGCTCCGGTCCATCCCGACTCTTTAGCGTTTTTAACGAGGCGCAAGCGGTCGCGCAAATCCCCTCGGCACGCGGACGTGCAACGGCCAATCTATCGGCGCGGCGGAATTACGCAAGGGGGGACGGAACTGCGGGTTATGGGGGACAGGTTACAGGGGACAGCCAGCAGCTGCGGCGGCGGGACCAGGGCCCGGACTGGCCGCGGGAGAAGGAGGACGCAAGAGATTCATTGCACGACGGCGCAGTGACGCATATCATGTCGCCAACAGGTACTCACCCCCGGGGACTTCTTTCCCCCCACGATGCACGTCGGCGGTGTGGCCGCGTCTCATCCTTCACTACCGAAACGAGGACCGATGAAGAAGATCCAGCTGCACCTGGACACGCTGCGGGTGGAGTCGTTCGCCACGGACGAGACCACGCGCCTGCAGGGCGGCACTGTGGAGGGGCACGGCACACGCGCGCACCAGAACACCTGCGCCGTGAGCTGCAACGGCACCTGTGGAGACGGCTACACCTGCTACCAGACGCACTGCACGGAGCCTACCATCCCGGACCCCACCTGCAACACCTCCTGCGAAGAGTGGTGCCTGGTGGAGACCCGCGACTTCTGGGAGTGCGTCCCCACCCCGGCCTGCTGACCGGAGCCGCGGAGCAACGACGCGGACGACGGCCTGTTCCGTCCATCAAAGACCCGGCGGGATGCCTCGCCGGCCGACACGGGCGGATTTCCTTACACACCTGCCTGGAGGCACCATGAAGCAGACGATTCGCAAGCTGGTCCTGGACACCGACGCGCTGCGGGTGGAGACGTTCGCCGCGGAAGACAACCCGGCGAAGGGCCCGGGCACGGTGCGGGGCCACGACCTGGATACCCCGACGGTACCGCGTTCCTGTCCCTGCAACACGTATCACTGCTACACGTGGTCCGGGGCCGAGTGCAACACGGTCTGCGTGGGCTGAGGACGCCCCTTCCGCCCGGGAGGCCTGGGCAAGGTCTCCGCCGGCCCCGGGGTGCGACGGCTGCGCGATCCGCACGGGATCCGTGGGAGCCCTGCCCCTGGTAGACGGATGAACCGCTGAAGTACGCCCCCGCGCCACCCGGCGGGTTTCCGGAACGACCAGGCCCCGGCGCGATGATGCGCCGGGGCTTCTTCGTGTCTGCGATGATCGTCGAAAAAGATCAGTGGCCACGCCGCTCTTCGTCGCGTTAACACGTGGCGCATCTCGTTGGGGGGTGACAATTTACGTCACAAACGTTAATTTATTCCCTGCCGCGATTCCACACCCAATACAACCCAGGCGCAGCCATGAGATTTTCGCTTGCCCTATTGATCGGTCTTTTCGGGATTTTTTCTGCGTGCTCCGACCTCCCGACGAATAGCCTGCGCCCGCCTGTCGACGCACCCGGGAGCCCCGTTCTGCTGATCTCCCCCAGTACCACCGATCCCGTGCCGGCGGGCTCCTACTATCGCGTAGGGACCGGCGCTGCCGTTTACCTGTACCTCGGCAGCAACCGCTCCCTGGTCGTTCCCGACTGGCACACATACAGGGTGTGCTCCGGCGGCGGAGGCAGTCTGATTCGCACCGTGAGTGCGGTTCCCGGTGCGATCACGGGGGCGCTTCCCTCGGCCAAGACGCATCGCTGGATGGCGAGCTTCCGGCCGTTCCAGCGCCAGAACCCGGCGGATGGTACAACGTGGCTCGCGTCGGGTTGTATCCGCGCGCCGTTTCCCAGCCAGCCGGCGTTCGTCATGGCGGAGGGGACGATCGAGGACAACGTGCCGTGGTCGCGGATCGTGAGCGTTGCGGCGGGAGCGTACGATTCGTTGCCTTCCGTGGCTACGCCGATCAACTACCGGCCCTTCCCCCAGCGCACGCTCATCAAATGGTCAGGGAGCGGCGAGATCCGACTGGTCGTGGGCCCGAGCATGGCAGTGGGGATTCCCACCGGCGCCGTCTTCGACTCCCATTGCTTTGATTGGAATGAGATCCAGACGGTGGACCAACCTACGTTCAACTCCTATACGCTGACGGGCGTGCTGCACGACGGCGCCGGTGCGTGCACGACGGACGACCGCATCCCGGTCGCGGACGGCTTCGACTACCCTGTCAGCCCGTACGCGACTGCCACCCCGGTTTACACCTCGTCCGATGGGCAGCAGGACCGCTACTATTTGGCCCAGGCGTTCCGCGCGTACTCGGGCTCCTACCACGATGGCGAAGACTGGAACGGGGACGGCGGCGGCAATACCGACTGTGGTGATGCAGTGTACGCGCCCGCGAACGGGAAGATCGTCCTGAGACAGCTTTCTACGGCCACCACGGGATGGGGCAACGCGCTGGTCCTGGAGCACCTGCTGCCCGATGGAAGCCGCACCCAGACGATCCTGGGCCACCATGAGAACCTAGTGCGCACGCATGGCCCCGTGCGCCGCGGGGAGTTGATCGCCACGGTGGGAACCACGGGCAACTCCAGCGCATGTCACCTGCACTGGGGCCACCGCAGTCCCAGCGATCCGTACTGGAACCAGTTCGGGGTTGGCTACAGTTCGAGCACGTATCCGCACATGGCGTCGGCGTCGGGCTTCGTCAACCAGCACCGCTGGCTGTCTATCGCGAACTGATCGACCTGCAGCGGCAGGCTCGTTGGCCGTTGCCTTTACTGGACGATTTAGAGAAGCCCCGGCGCATGGTGCGCCGGGGCTTCGTCGCATCTGCGATCGTCGTCCGAAAGATCAGTTGTCGTTGCGGCGCTCTTCGGCCTGCTCGCGGCGGCGCTCGGCGCGCTCACGCTCGCGGTCGGCGCGCGCTTCGGCACGGGCGCGCTCGGCGTCGGCACGGGCCTCGGCGGCGTGGACGTGGGCCTCGGCACGGACTCGGTCGGCGTGGGCGCGGGCTTCAGCCGCGTGGCGGTGCGCTTCGGCGCGGGCGCGGCCGGCGTGCACACGGGCCTCGGTGCCGCGGTACCGGCCGGCTTCCGTGCGGGCGCGAACGGCCTCGCGACGGGCTTCGGCGACCTCGCGGTGCGCCTCGGCGCGGGCACGGTCCACGTGGACCCGGACCTCGTGGGCGCCGTGGCGGCGTGCCTCGGCGCGAGCGCGGACCCCGTGGGCGCGCACGTCCGCGGAGTGGTGGTGGCGCACCTCGGCGCGGGCGCGGGCGGCGTGCTCGCGGGCTTCGGCGATGTGGTGGCGCGCTTCGACGGCGGCGCGCTCGGCGTGCACGCGGGCGGCCCGGGCGTGGTCGTGATCGCGGTCGTGGCGTTCGCGCTCCGGGGCGGGCGGCGCGGTCTGCGCGGCGAGGGACGCGGGCGCGGCGGCGAGCGCCAGGGCCAGGATCCAGTGGGCTCTCATGGGGGTGACTCCGTGTGGGATGGATGGGGACGCGGACACCACCGCGCGAGAACGCCCGGGTGTCGTCCAGTTAGTTGCTGCACCCCTCCGAAAGGTTTGTTCGCCGGCGCACTCCTAATCATCCCCCCATGAACGGCCGGTGAAGCCTAGCGATTCCAGGGAGCCGCCAGGCTTCACCGGCCGTGCGTTCCGTAAGGATGGTGGATTGGACAGTTGCGGCCACGCCACGACCATCCGGCCACGGCGAGCTTTTACGGATCGCGAT
>DASQZE010000173.1:0-1888 GCA_035638875.1 Longimicrobium sp. | reverse complement strand
ATCGGGATCCGCACGGCGCTCGGCGCGCCGCGCGGCCAGGTGGTCCGGATGTTCTTCGCGAAGGGCCTGGCCCTGGGCGCCATCGGCCTCCTTCTCGGCCTGCCGCTCAGCATGATCGCCACGCGGTTCATCGGCACCGCGCTGAACTGGCCGCTGACGAGCTCGCCGCTGCTCGGTGCCGCGGTCGGCGCGGTGGTGCTCGCCGTCGCCTCGATCGCGTCGTGGATCCCGGCGCGCCGTGCCAGCACCATCGACCCGGTCCTGGCGCTGCGGACCGAGTAAGCGCGACGATCGGCTGAACGCGGCGGAACGGGGATCGCGCGCGTCCGCCGCACGCGTCAGCGCAACAGCGGCGCTGACCGCCCGAAGAGCGGGGCCGGAGGCGGGCGGTTACGCAGGGGAAAGTATAGATCCTTCAGCCTGCCGGGTGCGGCGCATCCGCAGGGTCTGTCCGACCGGCTTCAGGATGACAGAAGGGTGGGACGGAATCATTGCGGACTTTGAATTGTCATCCTGAGGCCGGCCACGCTGGACCATCGTCCACACTGATGTCTGGCAGGCCGAAGGATCTATAGCCGACGCCGCGCGACAGCCCGCTGGCCGCCCGGACAGCGGGGCCGGAGGCGGGCGATTACGCGGGGGAAAGTATAGATCCTTCAGCCTGCCGGTTTCGATGCATCCGCGGGTTCTGTCCGACCGGCTTCAGGATGACAGAAGGGCGGAACCGAATCATTGCGGACTCTGGATGCCATCCTGACGCCGGCCGAGCGGTGGATCTCGAGCCTCATGACGAGCTTGCTCGCTCGCCGGCGCATGCGTTACGGAGTCACATCTTCATCGGCTCTGGAGTCATCGCGCAGCAGCCAGTGCGTGTGGGTGGTCCAGCCGAGGAAGTGCCGCGCCCCATCGGGCTCGTCCGCCGTTATCACGGGCTTGCCGTCGATTGCCCGGGCCAGCCCCTGCAGCGCCGGGCGGAAGCGCTTCTGGAAATCCGCGGGCTGAGTGGCCACGTGGTCCTTTGCCCAGCCGAGGAACGCGCGGGTGGCATCTTCCGGTGCCAGCGACAGGTAGAAGACCATCTGCCGCCACGCGTAGGCCGCGTTCTTCACGCCGCGGAGCCGGGTGTGGTAGTCGGGGGCCGGCTGCTGGAGGTGCGCGCAGATCCAGACCAGGGAGCGGGAGGCCAGCTCCCCCAGCCGCGACCGCAGCGTCTCGCCCAGCCCGAGGGCGCCGAAGAGCACGGCCAGGTTGTGCGTGGTGAGGATCTGCGCCTGCTCGATGATGGTGCCGTTGCGCGCCACGAACGAGCGGCCTGCGTCTTCGGGCGCCGCCCGCTCCAGGCACAGCCGAAAGAATCCCGCGGAGGCCGGCGCGCCGCCGTAGGGCATGGGCTTCACGTCGTCGATGGAACGGAGCCGCGCGTAGGAGATCCCGTAGTAGCGCTCGTACAGCGATCCCTCCAGCAGCGCTCCCGCCGCCTGGGCCGCGCGCAGGAACGTCCCCGCGAAGGCGTCCATGAAGATGTCCGCGGCCAGCTCGTCCACCAGCGGAAGCCGCAGGTCGGCCGCCTCCGCCAGCGCCCGCAGCTCGCGCAGCAGCTTGTTGGGCACGATCTGCTGCGGGAACGAGGTGATGGCCAGCGCCGTGATGCGCTCCAGCGCCCGCCGCGAAAGCTCCCGCGTGCCGGCGCTCCCCTCCCGCCGTGCCTCCATGGCCCGCATCCAGGGGAGCTCGCCCGTCTTCACCTGGCTCTGCAGGTCCAGCAGCAGCAGCGACCGCCGGCGCCGGAACGCCTGGTAGACGGCGCCGTACAGCCGGCGCAGCTCCGGGTCCGGCAGCCCCTCCGCGCGGACCTGGGCCGTGATGGCGGGGATCACCCGGGCCAGCG
>DASQZE010000172.1:0-5578 GCA_035638875.1 Longimicrobium sp. | reverse complement strand
GGTCACGGAGGACAGACCGATCCTCGTTTCTTCAGTGTTCGTCCGTGTGAGCGGGGAGTGCACAATCAATCCGAGGATCTGGTATCAGGGTTCCGTATCGACCCACACCCTCATCCACCGTTCGGCGTTGCAGCCAGCCGGATGCGGCAGGCGCGTGCATTCGCCGTGACCTCGGCCTGCAGGCGCTCCAGCACGGGGTGGCCCGCGCCTTCTTCCGCGGCCCGGCGGCAGACGTCGCTCAGGTGGTCGGGCACCTCCGCCGCGATCTCATCCACGATCGCGACCACCGCTTCGGGTTCGGCGCCGATGGTGGCGGCCAGGCTCTCCCAGTGCCGCCGCGCGATGGAGCGCATGCGGTACTCGCCCCCGATCCGCATCGCGAGCTTTACCCACGGGCCTTTGTCCTCGTGGTACGGCAGCAGGCTGATGATGTCGTACAGGGGCGCAAGGCGGATCATCCCGCCGGGCTGCATGAGGTGCGCGTAGTTCTTGGCGTGCGCGTCCGTGCCGCCGATTACCCAGTTGAGCGCCAGCACGCCGACCATGGTGGCGACGTCCACGCCGGGCTCCACGGCACGTTCCTGGAGCACGCGAATGAGGTCCGGCGCCCCCGGCCCGCCGTCCGCCTCGTACTTTTCCTGCGGGGGCACCCCAAGCGCCTGGCAGAAGTCTTCCTGGTGCAGACGAACGATGTTCGCACCGTCTCGCAACCGATCGAACCGCTCCACGACGATCGCGGGCTGATCCTGGAAGTGCATGACCCGCGAGTGGACAGCGGGCAATCCTGCCGCTGCGGCCAGCCCAAGGCAGGCGTGCTCGTTCTCCGCAAATCCGGCATACTTTTCTTGTACGGGCGGCTTCAGGATGTGCGTGGTCGGTGTTCGGCCGGAAGGCACGCCCCACTGCCCGTCGTGGAATAGCAGCGCCGTCTTAGGCTGAGCACCCGCAAGGCTGAACTGGCCGGTATCGCCTGGTTCCCGCCACGCCCCCGGCTCCCGCCGCAGATGCCGCATGCGCTCGGCGACCTGTGCTTCTGAAAGCCAATCCACTTCCTGCACCGTGGCTTCATCCGACAACAGCGAATCAACGCGCTCAGGGGAAACGATCTGCAACGCGCCCGGACACTCCTCGCCCACATGCGCGAGGAGTGCCAGCGGATTGTTGTGTGGCACGTGATGCTGCCTGCCCCACGCTCGAAGGATCGCGTCGTTATCGGGGAGCAGGTTCCACAGGTACGCGCGTACCTGTGGATCTTCGTGCTCAGACCTCGTGAGGGGGAGCGAAAGCGAGAGCGGGAACGAGCCTTCCGAATCACGCCATCCCTCCTCATAGTGCAGGTTGTAGCGCCCCCGCGCGTCCTGGCTCACCCACGCGACCAGCCTCCCGCCAATGAGTACTGCAGACCGGTACTTCATGGCTCCCGCTTCGGCTTCCGCCTGGGCTCGGGTAGATTCGACGTTCCCGGGCGCAGCGGAGGCGAAGTCTTCCGGCCTGATGCCTCGTTTACGTTGGGCGCTGGCGTTCTCGGCGGACGGGTGATCAGAGTCCGCAGTGGTGTGCCAGTGGGCCTGTGTTTCTCCATCACCTTGCGAGCCGCATCAATCACGCTCGCCGCATCGGAGCCCTCCGATCGGTGTTTGGGGTCGCGTGCGTCCAATTGCAGCCCAACCGCAGCCAGCGTCTTTAACACCAATGATATTTCTGCCGTAGGTTTGCACTGCTCGAAGTCGACAAGCCACTGACGCGAGACGCCGGCCTGGCGGGCAAGCTCCATCTGCGATAGTCCCAGCTGTTTCCTGCGGTCTCTCACGAGTTGCGCGACATCTTCCACGGTACGTATCCACATTGGGCTCTTCTCCCTTACATCATCAAAATGTCGACGTACGCTGACATTTGCGATTGTGTCGCCGTACGCCGACATTTTTGGATTTGTCGTCGTACGTTGACATGCGCTGAATTGTACACGTACGGCGACACAGAGGCAAGAACGTCAGTACGAACAACAAACTTCAGCACGAGTAGATGCCGATGAAAACAGCCCCGCCGGAGTCGCATCCGGCGGGGCTGCTCATCTTCCGTCCGACCAGTGTCGAGCCGTCAGCTCTCTCGCAGCCCCGCCCCGCGCAGGCACGCCCCCACGAACGCCGTCTCCACCTGCCGGCAGGCGGCGCGCACCGGCTCGGGCCCTGGATGCGCGAGCACGAGGCGCGCGCCGATGGTCTCGTAGCAGCGCGGCTTGGCCTCGCCCGGCACCTGCCGGCAAAAGGCGATGCCCGGCTCGATGCTCCAGTCCAGGTCCGTGAAGTACTCAGCGCCCCCCAGCAGGCAGTCCGTCACGCGCGCCGCGTTGCCCAGCCGGCAGGCGGCAATCATCCGCGGCGCGTCGCCGCTCAGCGCGCCCAGGTACTGCTTGCCGAAGCCGCGGTAGCAGTCCGCCGCCGCCTCGCCCGGGGCCGCGTCGCAGCCGCGCAGCACGCCGGCGGGGTTCATCCCCAGCAGGTTGAAGAGCACCAGCGGCTGGTACGCCCAGCACGAGCTCGCGTGCGCCGGCTCCAGCCCGCTGCACATCTGCTCGCGCGCCGCCCGCACCTGCGCCTTGGTCTGCACGGGCGCGGCGGCCTGCCCCGCGTGCGCGCTGGCGGGGGGAGCGCCGGCCGCGTGGCCGTCGTGTGCGCCCGCTGGGGCACTGCCGGACGCGGCCGCCGCGGCGTGCGCCCGACCGCCATGATCGTGGCCGATGCCGGGGCCGTCGCCCACGTTGATGGCGGTGATGCCGATGGCGCGGATGGCCCGCTCCATGAACACGCCGTCGTAGCACTCGCGCCGGGCCTGGGCCGTGGCCAGCGCATCGCAGATGGGCAGCGCCTGCCGGAAGTCGGCGTAGTGCACCATGAGCCCGTGCCCCAGGCCGTGCCAGCACTCCAGCAGCTCGAATCCGCGCACCCCCTGCGCCGCCCGCGACGCGCAGATGCGGTCGGCCGACGCCCGGTCGATCGTGCCGCCCTGCAGAAAGTACCCCTCCAGCACGCCGTGGAAGCACCCGGACTGGAAGACCGGCTTGCAGTCGCCCAGCACGGCCAGGTCGCGGCCGCGCGCCATGGCGTAGCGCCCTAGCGCGTGTGCCAGCGGGTGCCCCTGCGCGCGCACGGTGACGTCCTGCTCCGCCAGGCGATCCAGGCTGTCCAGCGCGGCGCCCACCCCCCGCTGGCGCGCGGCCAGGAACACGGACGCGATGTCCAGGTCGCGCTCGGAGACCTTCGACCAGTCCAGCCCGCCCGGATCGGCCGGGGGGCCCGCCGTCGCCGCGGGCGCGGCAGCGGCGGGCGCGGCGCGGCCACTGTCCGCGGACACGAGCGCGGACAGCACGGCCGTCACCACCACGAACACGGCGGCGGACACGGTTCTGACCTTCATGGAGGAAACCCTCTTCCTGCGGTAAACGCTCCGCATCAGCCCTTGGATGCGTCGTACGACCCGTCTCTGCGGCGGCTGCCGATCGGCCGCGATCCGCCGAACGCCCGTCAGCCGTTGTAGATGACGCCGGCGCTCGTGCGGTACAGCTCCAGCACGGCGTTGGCCTCGTCGCGGAGCATGCCATGCACGATCTGGATGCCGCGCGCCTCCAGGTACGCATGGCTCTCCGGAAACACGGGGCCCTCCTCGAAGTTCAGCCGCCGCGCGTCGTCGCGGCTGGCGCCGCAGACCACCCGGCGCACCCCGCTCCACAGCGTGGCGCCCAGGCACATGGCGCACGGCTCGCAGCTGGTGAACATCTCGTACTCGGGGCCGTCCGGCGTGCGCAGCGTAAAGGATTTCAGCCGCGCCTGCGCGGACATGATGGCCACCATCTCGCCGTGCAGCGTGCAGTTGTTCAGCCGCACCACGCTGTTCACCCCCACCGACACCAGCCCGCCGGTCCCCGCATCGAAGATCGCCGCCCCAAAAGGCCCTCCCGTGCCCCGCAGCACGTTTTCGCGCGACAGGGCCACGGCCAGCCGCATCTTTTCCTCGTCGGACGTGTAGGCGCGGTCCGCGTCCACGACCTCGTGGATCCAGGGAGGAAGGTCGATGACGATGGGAGACGTCTGCATGGCGGCGGCGGTGGTGGGCATCGGGAGGAGGCACGCGGAAGAGTAACGTTAAGCGACGAAAATCGTCGGAAACTAACGTTGCCCCGCGGGGGCGGCAAGCGAATGGCTGCGGGCGATTGCGCGGGGCTCCGCCGCCGTCGTATAAGTTAGTTCCATCCGCCGGCGCAGCCTACCCCGGCCGGCGTGGCCACGAATCCCCCCTCATCCGAGGCCGCATGATCCCTGCCGTCGGCCGCAGCGTGTTCCGCAAGGACGGCATGCCCAAGACCACCGGGGCGGCCCGGTACGTCGACGACCTGCGCTTTGACGGGATGCTGTACGGGCGCACCATCCGCGCCGAGATCCCGCGCGGGCGCATCCGCTCCATCCACCTGGACTTCGACACGACGGGCTTCACCATCGTGGACTGGCGCGACATCCCGGGGCCGCTGTGCAACTTCGTGGCGCTGATCGTGGCCGACCAGCCGTTCCTGGTGCAGGACGAGATCAACCACCTGGCGGAGCCCATCCTGCTCCTGGCGCACGAGGACCGCGAGACGCTCGCCGCCGCGACGGTCCGCATCGAATACGAGCCCGCGGAGCCGCTGCTGGACCCGGAGCAGTCCACCACGGTCTTCAAGGACATCCGCATCCGCAAGGGCGACACGGCCGCGGCCATGGCGGGGGCGGACGTCATCGTGGAGGGGACGTACCGCACGGGGCACCAGGAGCACGTCTACATCGAGACCAACGGGGTCATCGCCGTCCCGCAGGCCAACGGGGGGATGACGGTCTACGGCTCGCTGCAGTGCCCGTACTACGTGCACAAGGCGCTCAAGGCGCTGCTGCAGATCGAGGATCACCGCGTCCGCGTGGTGCAGACGGAGACGGGGGGCGGATTCGGCGGCAAGGAGGAGTATCCCAACATCCTCGCCGGCCACGCGGCCCTGCTGGCGCGCAAGTCCGGGCGGCCCGTGAAGATGGTGTACGACCGCACGGAAGACATGCTGGCCACCACCAAGCGGCACCCCTCCATCATCCGCCACCGCACGGGCGTCACGCACGACGGGCGGCTGGTGGCGATGGAGATCGACGTCCTGATGGACGGCGGCGCGTACGTCACGCTGAGCCCCGTCGTCCTTTCCCGCGGCTGCATCCACGCGGCCGGGCCGTACCGCTGCGACCACGTGGATCTCCGCGGTCGCGCGGTGATGACCAACACGCCTCCCAACGGCGCCTTTCGCGGCTTTGGCGCGCCGCAGACGCAGTTCGCCACGGAGGTGCACATGGACCGCATTGCCGAGGCGCTGGGGATGGACCCCGCCCAGCTGCGCGCCATCAACGCCCTGCGCCCCGGCGACACCACGGCCACGGGCCAGCACATGGGCGCCGATTGCAGCGCCGTGGAGGTGCTCCGCGCGGGGATCGAGAAATCCGGCTACTTTCGCAAGCGGGCGGAGTACGCGGGGACCAACCGGGGGATCGGCCTCAGCCTCTTCTTCCACGGC
>DASQZE010000171.1:0-14879 GCA_035638875.1 Longimicrobium sp. | reverse complement strand
GCCGCGAGGCCGTGGACGGGGCCGCGCGGTGGCCGCTCCGGTGGCGGAAGCGGAACCCGCACCGGCGCCCGAAGCGCCGGCCGAGGGGGGTGACGAGGGCGCTGCCGCACGCAGCCGCTCGCGCCGCCGCGGCGGCCGAGGACGCGGCAAGGGGCGGACGGGCGGCGCCGCCGCCGAGTGACGCCTGGCGAAACGCGGAGCGCCGCGTCCGAGGTCCGGGCGCGGCGCTCCGCGCGTCCGGACCCGTCGCCGCTCCCCGCCGCGTTCTACGATCGTCCGGCGGCGGCGGTCGCGCGCGAGCTGCTGGGCGCGCTGCTGGTCTCCGAGGTGGGCGGCGTGCGCGTCGTCTGCGAGATCGTGGAGACGGAGGCGTACGTCGGCCCCGAAGACGAGGCGTCGCACGCGGCGGAGCGCTTTGGCCGCACAGCGCGCAACGACGCCATGTTCGGCGCGGCGGGGATCGCGTACGTGTACCTGATCTACGGGATGCACTGGTGCCTGAACGTCGTCACGGGCGACGAGGGCTTCGGCGCCGCCGTGCTCATCCGCGCCGCGCGCACGGTGGAGGGCATGGACGTGGTGCGCGGGCGGCGGCCGGGGCGCCCGGACCGCGAGCTGATGCGCGGGCCCGGCAACCTGGCGCGCGCGTTGGGCGTGGACGGCGCGCTGAACCATCATCCCATGGACCGCCCGCCCCTGTGGATCGCCGCGGGGCGCGCCGTGCCGGACGCGGAGGTTTCCGTCGGTCCGCGGATCGGCATCAGCCGCGCGGCGGACTGGCCTTTGCGCTTTTGGCTGGCCGGCGACCCGCACGTATCCAAAAACGCGTGATCCGGCTGGCGGAAGCGTCCGCCGGCCGGATCATCGTTCATGAAAGTCGTGGGGAAGATCAGCGGGCGACGACTTCGACCTCGCCCCAGAACTCGGGGTCCAGGGCGTGGCGCACCTCGATTCGGTAGCGCCCGGCCCGCTCGATGCGCCCGGAGAACCAGAGCGTGGGGCTGGCCTCGCCCGGCGCCAGCGTGACCACGTCCGGCGTACGGATGCAGCTGGGGATGGCGTAGCCGTTGAAGGTGGCGCTCGTGCGCAGGTTCACCTTGGGATCCAGCCAGCAGGTCACCACGCGCACGGTGGCGGGCACGTCGCCGCGGTTCACGAGCGTGGACTTGAGGTCGAACCAGTCCGGGTCGTCCGCGCGCGGCGTGACGGTGATCTGCTGCTCCAGTCCGTTCTGCGTGTGGACCTGCTCCGCGGGCCCGGCGATCTCCGGGGCGGACGCGCTGCAGGCGGCGAGGAGCAGCGCGGCGGCTGCAAGGCGGGCGATGGCGCGCATGGGCCGGTCTCCGGGAGTACGGGATGGATGACGTGGATGGATGGCGCTGCGGCGCGCTCCGTATCCATCCAATGCAGCCGGTCACGTGAATCTAACAACAACGACGGACGCACGGATGATGGACCTGGACGGGCTGATGGATTTTGCCGCGCGGACGGCGCGTGCGGGCGGCGAGGTGACGCTGGAGCACTTCGGGCGCGTGGACGTGGCCTTCAAGCGCGACGGCAGCGAGGTGACCGCCGCCGACTTGGCCGCGGAGACGCACATCCGCCACTTGCTGGCGGAGGCGTTCCCCGACGACGGCGTGCTGGGCGAGGAGCATGCGGAAACGCCGTCGCGCTCCGGCCGCCGCTGGATCATCGATCCCATTGACGGCACGCGCTCGTTCGGCAGCGCGGTACCCCTGTACGGCGTGCTGCTCACGCTGGAGGACGAGGGGCGGCCCCTGCTGGGGTGCTGCCACTTTCCGCCCGTGGGGCAGACGCTCGTCGCGGCGCGGGGTGCCGGCGCGTGGCTCAACGGGGTGCGCGTGCAGGTCTCGGACTGCGACGACCTGGCCGCCGCGCGCGTGGTGACGTCCGGGCTGGAGTACTGGCGCGACCACGGCTCGGACGCGCAGCGCGCCGGCTGGGAGCGGCTGGTGCGGTCCACGCGCTTCGCCCGCACCTGGGGCGATGCGTTCGGATACTACCTCGTCGCGACGGGGCGCGCGGAATTGTTCGTGGACCCCGTCTGCGGGCAGTACTACGACTACGCCGCGTTCGAGGTGATCATCCCCGAGGCGGGCGGACGCCTGACGCAGTTCGGCGGTGCGCCCATCGGCACCATGACCAGTGCCATCGCCAGCAACGCCGCCCTGCACGACGCCGCCCGCGCGGTGCTGTTGGGGTGATCTGATGGGCCTTCACTGCACCGCGCAGTGGTGTAATCCCCACGAACCCATTTGATTTCCTGAGGGAGGCGCCGCGCGGTCCCCATCCCACACCGGTACCACGGCGCCGACCGAAGGATCTACCATCCCGCGCATGACGGCTGCCCTGGTGCACGATCGTCGTGGGCTGTCGATGCGCGCCGGATCGACGCCCCGCGCCTGGACGGAGGGAACTGGGGCGAGATCGCGCAGGAAAGCGGTGGTCCATCACGGGCACACTCTTACCGATCGCGATCAGGTGGATGATGTGCCAGGTCAAGCATCCGCCTCCGCCGTCACGATTGTGCCTCTTCGAAAAAACGCGGATGGCCGTCCTCTCGCCGGCAGCAATGGATCTACCAAGGGCCTGATGCACCGTGCCGCTCGCATCCTTCTCCTCCGGTCCGCGACCGGACGTCGGGATGGCAATCATCCCCTGCGGCGACTCTCCCAATGCCGCAGGTGCGGGAGCGATGCGACGCGACGTCCGGACGCGGATCGGGCGGGGGGTGCAGGAGGCCAGAGATCCTTGGCAGAGCAGTGAGTGCCGCGAGGGGGCGGCATCCGCGTTTTTTGCGGGAGAATATACTGGCCACACGGAACGGATGTCCGTCCAGGTACAGACCCACCTGATCGCGATCCGTAAAGGCCGGCCGTCGCTGGAGGGTCGGTCTCTCGGACGGATCGAGATCGGTGATCGCACCGGGCAGCATCGAACGTAGGGGATGCGGCGGACGGAGGGGGCAGGAAACAAAACGCGGCGCCGCTCTGGAGAGCGGCGCCGCGTCGTCTCAATCCGCCCCCGGCGGTCACGAGGCCGGCTGCGTGACCTCGGAAGGGCGCTTGGCGCGCGGGGGGACCACGCCGGCCTCCTGCCACAGCGCGAGGAGCGCATCGTCCGCGATCTCCTCCCACAGCACGGGGGGCGGTGCCAGGCGCCGCTTGCCGTGCTCCGACTCGAAGCAGAGCCATCCCTGCGCCAGCGCCGGGCTCACGAACGGAATGCTCTGGCGCCGATCGTTGCCGCGCCGCTCGGGGCCGTCGTAGGCAAGCACGTCCTGGCCGCGGCGGTCGAACTCGCGCGCGTCTTCCATGGTGCGCGTGGGGATCACCTTCCACACGCGCCACTCGTCACCGTCCGGCGCCACGAAGGTCCGCAGGCCCATCGGTCTGGCTCGGTTCCGGGGAAAGTGCGTCCGGAACGGGCGCACCAGGGAGCAGAATTTCGGGCCAAAGGTCGCGACATCCGCGGGCGGAGTCAATGTCCGCCATGTCGCACCCGTGACGCGTGCCGACGCCGTGGAACGTCCCTTGCCCGCCGGGGCCCCCGCGCCGGACACCGGTCCGGGACATCACACGGGAGGGGGGACGATGAGCGGAGTCTTCAAGTCGATCGAGATGGTGGGCACGTCGGGCACGAGCTTCGACGACGCGGCGCGGGTGGCCGTCAAGCGCGCGGGCGAGAAAATGCGCGACCTGGAGTGGATGGAGGTCGTGGAGCAGCGCGGCTACATCAAGGGTGGCGAGATCCACGAGTTCCAGGTCAAGGTCAAGCTCTGGTTCAAGCTGGAGGACGGCGGCGAATAGTCCCATCCGCATCCATCCACGACGAACGAGGGGCGGCCCGCGCACGGGCCGCCCCTCGTTTCGTTCTCCATCATCCGTGTCCGCTCAGCGCGTGAGCACCAGGAACAGGATGAACACGGCCACCAGCACGATGCCCACGGCCCACGTGGGCAGCCCCAGCCGCGTGGAGCGCAGGTCACCGAGCGAGTCGCCGTGCTTGTAGCTGCTCGGGTCCATCTCGTTGTCGATGGGATCGAAGCGGTTGGGATCGGGTCCGTCGGCCATCAGTGGCTCCGTGGATGCGGGTTTGCGGATCCCCCGTGCAACGCCCGGGCCCGCATGGGATCACTCCGCCACCGGCGGGGAGTCACTCCAGGGGCCGGATGCCTGAGCCCCTGGCGCCCCGCCCTCGCCCATGTCCGCACATCGCGGGGATCCGACACCATGTTTCCCGTTGACTGTCGCTAAATGAATGTCTATTCTGGGTGCGTCCGTTCCGCACTGCATCCATCTCCCGCCAAAGGGAAACACCATGAAGATCCGGCTCAGCCTGGAAGCGCTCACCGTGGAGTCGTTCGAGACCTCGGCCGCCAACGCGCGGCGCGGCACGGTGCACGGCAACGCCTGCTCAGACTCGACGTGCTTTCAGTTCATCTGCGACATTACCAACGGCGGGCGCGACAACGGAACGTGCGACTACTCGTGTGGCGACCCGTGCTCCACCAACGTGAACTGCAGCGGCGGCACGGGCGGCACCGGCACCGGCCCGGGGACGCGCGACGAGACCTGCGCCACCGGCGACCAGTTCATCTGCAGATGCCCCTGACGGCAGGCTGTTGAACGAACGCGCCGGCGGGGAGCACATCCCCCGCCCGCGCGTCGTTTTCCTGCTCGAACCATCCCGCCGGATCAGAACGGCGCGTCGTCCACCAGCCGTCAGGTTGATCCACAACGCACGGTCGGGTGTTCCGTCCGAAGCTCCGGTGCACGACCATCCAGCCAGGGCCGGCTTTTACGGATCGCGATCAGGTGGATCGGTGCCGGGGCCGACATCTGCCCCGTGGTGCCGATATCCTGCCCCTGCAAAAATGCGGATTCCGTCCCCTCGCCGCAGCAACCGCTCTACCAGGGATCTCTGGCCTCCCGCGGTACTCGTCCGGTCCGTGATCGGCAGTCGCGCGCATCGATCCCGCACCTGCGGCCTTCGGGAGACCGGCCACACGGGATGGCTGTGATCGCGACGTCCGGAGGCGGACCGGAGGAGAAGGCGGCGAGCGGCAGGGTGCATCAGGCCCTTGGTAGATCGGCCGCTGCCGGCGAGGGGACGGGATCCGCGTTTTTTCGGAGAGGCATAACATAATACCGGATACCCGAGTTGAGTGTGCACTCAAAGTTTTAAGGAGGGGCTTCACGCGGAGAGCGCGGAGGACGAGGAGAACAGAATGAGAAACAGCAATCGCACACAGAGGAACAGAGGAACAGAGGAACAGAGGAACAGAGGAACAGAGGAACAGAGGAACAGAGGAACAGAGGAACAGAGGAACAGAGGAACAGAATACGACGGAAGTTCCTCTGTTACCCCTGTTCCTCTGTTCCTCTGTGTGATTTCAATCCGTTGTTGTCTCGGCAGTTCTCCGCGCCTCCGCGTGAGACGACAGTAGCACTCCGTCTGCACAATGAATCGCAGGATTTGGTATAACAGCAAGATCGCGGCTGCGGAGGAGGATGCCTGGCCCGGCACATCATCCACCTGATCGCGATCAGTAAAAGCGTGCCTCCGCCGGGGACCCGGATGGCCAGAGCGAGCTCAGAATGACAGCGGGGCCGGCGAACGACGAGGGCAGATCAGAACGGCGCGTCGTCGACCAGCGGCGCGCCGCCGAGCACCAGGACTCGAACGGGGTCGCCGGGATGCAGCTCCGTGCCGGCCGGGACGATGGCGAGGCCGTCGGCGGCGGCCATGGACGTCCCCACGCCGCTCCCCTGCGCGCCCGTGAGCCGCGCGGAAACGCTCCCGTGCGCCTCGCGCGCGAGGCGCACGCGCGGCACGTGCACCAGCTCGCCGCGGGCGCCGTACGCGTCGCGCATCACGGCGTCCACGAGCGGGGCGTGCACGCGCGCGTGGCCGGCCATCCGCAGCAGGGCGGGGCGCACGAACAGCTCGAACGTCACCAGGGTCGAGACGGGATTCCCCGGCAGCCCGAACCAGGGGATGCCGCCCAGCCCCCCGACGCGGCCGAACGCCAGCGCGGAGCCGGGGCGGATGCGCACGCGCCAGAAGCCGATCTCCGTGCCGAACGACTGCAGCGCGCCGATCACGTGGTCGTGCTCGCCCACGCTGATGCCGGCCGTGGTGACCAGCGCGTCGCAGCCCGCGGCGCGGGCCACGTGCTCGCGCAGGCTGGCCGGCGTGTCGCGGGCGATGCCCAGCACCCGCGCCTCCATCCCGCTCTCCGCCAGCTGCGCCGCCAGCGCGTACGAGTTCGTGCTGACGATGCGCCGCCCCGCGCGCACCTCGTCGAACTCTTCGACGGGAACCAGCTCGTCCCCCGACGCCAGCACGGCCACGACGGGGCGGCGGACCACGGGAAGGCGCGCGCGCCCCACGGCGGCCGCCACGGCCAGCTCCGGCGCGCGCAGGACCGTCCCCGCGCGCAGCACCGCGTCGCCCGTGCGCACGTCCTCGCCGCGGGGGCGCACGTTGCGGCCCGCATCCACGTCCGAAACGATCGACACCGCGCCCTCCGCCGTGCCGATCATCCGCCCGCCGTCCGTGTGCTCCACCCGGATCACGCAGTCCGCGCCCTCCGGCACGGGCGCGCCCGTCATGATGCGGATCGCCTCCCCCGGCCCCACGGCGCGCGACGCGAAGTGGCCCGCCGGCACGTCGTCCACCACCCGCAGCACGCGCGGCGCGGACGGAGAAGCCCCGCGCACGTCGGTCCCGCGCGCGGCGAACCCGTCCATGGCGCTGTTGTCCCACGGCGGCAGGTGCACGGGGGAGACGACGTCCTCCGTCAGCACGCACCCGAGCGCATGGAGCAGGGGCCGCTCCTCCGCCCCCAGCGTGGGGACGCCCGCCAGGATGATGCGCAGGGCGTCGCCGGCGGCCAGCCAGTCCGCCGCGCGGTCAGCGCTCATGCGGCGGGTGGCGGATCACCAGGTTCTCCAGCATCCCGCCCAGCCGGTCGATGTGCGACGGCGTGTCGTCCTCGTCCAGCAGCACGATGGGCACGTCCGCGCGAAAGCGGTCGTCGTCCGTCACGATGGCCAGGTACGTGGCGGACTGGTCGCTGTACTCCTCCCACAGCGGGTGGTCGTGCTCGCCGCTGCGCCAGATCTCGATCTTCCGGAACGGCCCGCGCTTGTATCCCTCGATGAGCACCAGGTCGTAGCCGCGCCCGGCGAGGAAGTCGCGCACGAGACGCTCCGGGTCCGGCTCGCCCTCCATCCGCATCACCAGGGCGATCTTTCCCTGGCCGGCCATCAGCGTAGCCTCGGCCTGCCCCTCGTTGAAGTGCCGCCAGCTGTCGCGCCCCCGCTCGTCCGACTCGAACGCGTGGTGGCCGTGCTTGATGCTCGCCACACGGTAGCCGCGCCGCCGCATTTCCTTTAGCAGCGCGACCATCAGCCGCGTCTTGCCGCTGTTCTTGCGGCCGATGACGCTCACCACCGGCGGCAGGGGGCCGGCGCGGCGCTCGGCCTCGTCCAGGTCCGTCACGGTGTTCACGTTGTGGAAGAGGAGATGGGGATCGCCCGTAGCGGCCACGTCGGCCAGGGCAATGCGCTCCGTGCGCACGCGCTCCGGCAGCAGGTGGGGGCGCCGCTCCCCTTCCGCGATCATGGCCTCCACCACGGGGATGCACTCCACGGCGTAAAAGGCGCACAGCGGCTCCATCCCCCGCCGCCCGTAGCTTTCCGGGACGATCGCCTCTGCCGTGCTGGTCCGGGCGGCGCGCACCAGCAGGCGCAGCACGTCCCCGGTCACGTACGGCATGTCGCAGGCGACCACGAGCGCGCCCGGCCAGCCGCGCTCCACCGCGTGCAGGAGCGCCGCGTGGATGCCCGCGAGGGGCCCGATCTCGGCGTGCAGGTCCGGGATGGTGACCAGGTCCAGGTCCCCGTACAGCTCCGGGTCGTTGGCCGAGACGACGATCTCGGGGACGGCGGATTCCAGCGCCTGCAGCACGCGGTCCACGATGCGCTCGCCGTCCACGATGGCAAAGGCCTTGGGGGCGCCGAAGCGCCGGCTGGCACCACCGGCCAGGATCACGCCCAGGGGGGGCAGGGGCCGGAGGATCGGGGCATTGTCCGTCATCGTCGGCGGGCGAAAGGGGAGGGAATGATCATCCGTCCGAAGGTACGGGCTGGGAGGGGCGGGATCAAGCGCGGCGGGGAACGGCTCTTGCGCGCCGCGCCGTCCGGGTGGATGCAACGCGAACGGCGAGGGGGAGCGATGCCCGGGTACGACTGGAGCTTTGGGGGACGGGGGCCGCGGCCCCAGCCGCGGCGCAATGGCTACGAGTGGAGCCGCCCGCCGCACGAGATGATGGGCGGCCCGTGGGGCCCGCGCGACGTGCAGTACGGCCGCTGGGAGGGGGGTGGCGGCTACGACCGCGGCGTGTACGGCCAGGCGTACGAGGCGTATGCGCCCGTGGGATACGACCGGGGGATGGGTCCGCGCGATCTGCCCGTGCGGCCGGGGTGGGGCGGCTACGGGCAGGCGTACCAGGAGGAGACGCGGGGCGGCTACGCGCGCGGCCCCTTTCTCCCCGAGCAGGCCTACCGGCAGCACCCGGAGCTCAACCGCGAGCCCGGCGTGCGCGGCGCCCGCTGGGGGTACGAGATGGACGATACGGGGATGGACCTGGATGACGAGGAGATCCTGGACGCCGTGCGCCGCCGGCTGTACGAGGACGTGTGGCTGGACGTGGACCGGCTGGACGTAGAGGTGGAGGACGGGGTGGTGACGCTGCGTGGGGAGGTGGACGACTTCCTGGAGGTGCGCTACGCCTGGGACGACGCGTGGGAGACGCAGGGCGTGCGCGGCGTGGTGACGCAGCTCACCGTCCGCACCGACCAGCCGCAGACCACCCCGCACGGCGACCTGATGCCGCAGACCACCAGCGGCACGAGCGCCGAGCCCCCGAACGGCCAGGGCTGAGCTCTATCGCCCGTGACGACGCCGAGGCGCCGAGACACCCCTGTCTCGGCGCCTCTCGCGCATCTGCATCCCAATTTGTTTTTCTGAGGGAGGCGCCGCCGATCCTCACCCGCGCCGATCCAACCGGCGCCGACCGAGGGATCTCCTCGCCCACGATCGACGAATGCCTCCGTGCAGGATGGCGGCCCCGTGGATGTCCTTCGGGCCAGCGCTTCCGTCACGGGTATCGTCCAGCAGTGCGGCCATCCATGGCGTCATCCAGGCCTCCGGCACAGGCACAATCCTACTGATCGCGATCGTGTGGATGATGTGCCAGGACAGGCATCCGTCTCCGCAGCGACGATCTTGCCTCTCTGGATCATCGCCCGGCATCATCCAAGTCTCCGGCGCAGGCCGATTTTACTGATCGCGATCGTGTGGATGGTGTGCAACGCCAGGCATCCACCTCCGTTGCCGAGATGACGCCTCTGCCAAAAAACGCGGATAGCCGTCCCCGCGCCGAAAGCAGCCAATCTACCAAGGGTCTGATGCACCTTGCCGAGCGCCTCCGGTCCGCGATCGGGCGTCGCGATGGCAATCATCCACTTTGGCCGCTGCCCCAAAGACCGGATGTGCGGGAGCGGTGTGACGCGACGGCCGATCGCGGACCGGACGAGTCGTGCACGAGGCCAGAGATCCTGGGTAGAGCCGCTGCTGCCGGCGAGGGGATGGCATCCGCATTTTCTGCAGGAGGAGATATTGGCAGCACGGCGCCGAAATCCGCCAGGTACAGATCCACCTGATCGCGATCGGTAAAAGCCGGCCGAGGGTGGATGGCCGTGCATGGGATTGTTCAGACGGAACGCCTGATCGTGCGGTGCGGAACGGGGTTAGCCGAAAGTGGTCAAAGTAGAGATCGGGAACACAAGCAGGGAAGGCGGATACTCCGATCGCAGCGGGAGCTGGCGATGGGGCAGGGAGCCGGCAAAGCGAAGCGGGTCCCGGGCTGGCTGCCCGGGACCCGCTCGCGCACTCACGCACTGCGTTGCCGTCAGTGGTTCTCCCGCGAGCCGTAGCCCTTGCCCACGGGGCGGTCGGGGGGCTCGTACGAGGCGCCTTCGTTCACGGCCTCCGTAACGCTGTGCGTGCCGTACATCTGCGCCCCCAGGTCCTCCACCAGGTGCGCGGCCGTGTCGGACTGGTTCTCGTTGCTCTCGCCGTACTGCGCGTCGACCTCCCGATCCGCCATCACCGCGTCGTCCGCCGCCTCGGGCATCTCGCCGCGGTGCAGCTGGTCGACGATGAGCTCGTTGGTGAACGCCTCGATCCCCAGGATCTCCGTGACCACCTGCTCCGCCACGGACACCTCGCTGTCGCTGCCCACCCGGCCGGACAGGGTCACGTGGCCGTCCTTGACGCCCACCTGGACCCATCCCGCATCCACCTCGGGATGTTCTCCGAGCTGCTGTACCACCAGGTCGTACAGCTCGTCGTCCGTCATCCCCGAAAAGTCGAAGATGTCCCCCGTGTATCTGCCGGCCATGCCGCGTTCCTCCTGGCGAGGTTCCTTAGAAGTGGATGGCGCCTCCCACCGTGAGGCCCACCACCGGGTTCCACTCCCGCAGGTCCTCGGTGCGGTCGCTGAGCAGCCCGCTGGGGGTGCGCATGCGCCACAGCCGGCCCTGCAGCTCCAGCCGCAGCGAGGTGCGCTGGTTGGGGAACCAGTCCGTTCCGAGCGCCCCACCTACCGCAAACGTGGGGCCGAAACGGAACAGCGCCGTGGAGGGCAGCTCCGCCGCCGTCTCCTCGGCAAAGCCGCCGCGGATGTCGGCCACGATGCCGCCGTTGGCCGCCACGTACGGCGACAGCCTGTTCCAGGTGCGCGCGCCCGTGACGTTGAAGCGCAGCCCCAGGTCGCCCATGACCACCGTGGAGGGCACGGTCACGCCCAGGTCCTCGGCGGTGACCAGCGTGCTGTCGTTGTTGTACGACGGGCCGAACAGCTTGCGCTCGCCCGGGCTCACGGCGGCGGAAACGTCGATGGAGAGCGGCCCGCTGGCGCGGATGCCGTAGCGCAGGCCGAACACCGGCGCCGACTGGTGCCCCAGCTCCGCCGACGTGCTGTCGGTCAAAAAGACGTCGGGGTCCGTGATCAGGTAGCCGGCAAAGGCGCCCACGGTGTGCGTGGTCTCGATGTGCCGGTACGGCGAGGGGATGGTCTGCGCCGCGCCGGCGCGGGCACCCAGCGTCAGGGCAAGAGCGGCCAGCAGGGCGGTCCGCGAAAATCGCATCATCGTCGGGCTCGGTGAGTGAACGGCGTAACGGACAGAAAACGAACGCGGCGGGGCACGGGCCACGCCGCCGGCCCGGACCGTTCCACGCGTCCGGGATGCGCCTTATAGCGGCCCGAAGCTACGGTTTGTTCCCGCGCGCACGCAAGAGCTTGCCGCGGTTGGGATTGCGCGCGTCCCCCACATCGCCGGACGCGGACGGGCTTCGGGGCTGGAGGGCGGGCTCTCGCCGGGAGCGGAGCGCCCCCCATCCCCGGCCCTTCCCCCATAAACCGCATGGGGGAAGGGAGAACCCCCAAGGGAGAACCCCATCGCGCGCCAGGACCGGAGACTCCGCCGCCGCACGAACTCCGCCCGCGCGACGGCACCCCGTCGAAGTCTCCTCCCTCTCCCACGCAGTTTGTGGGAGAGGGAAGACGGCCTAGGCCGGCTGGGTGAGGGCCGGCTGGGTGAGGGCCCCCCGCAGGTCGCGTC
The DNA here is from genome assembly GCA_035638875.1 of Longimicrobium sp. Classification (GTDB taxonomy): domain Bacteria; phylum Gemmatimonadota; class Gemmatimonadetes; order Longimicrobiales; family Longimicrobiaceae; genus Longimicrobium. The sequence goes on along the minus strand of DASQZE010000171.1, from coordinate 3,162 downwards.
CCGTCATCGCCGCGGGCTGCGGGACGCCGAGCAGGCCCAGGATCGTCGGCGCCACGTCGCACAGGGCGCCGTCGTGCAGCGCCGTCGCCGTGCGCCCATGCTCCGGCTCTACGAGGATGATGCCGACGGGATTGGTCGTGTGCGCGGTGTGAGGGCCGTTGGTCGTCGGATCCCACATCTGCTCGCAGTTGCCGTGGTCCGCCGTCACCAGCAGCGTGGTGCCCGTGTCGCGGCAGGCCTGCAGCACCTGGCCCAGGCCCTCGTCCACCGCCTCCACGGCGGCCACGGCGGCGGACAGCACCCCCGTGTGACCCACCATGTCGGGGTTGGCGAAGTTGCAGACGAGCACGCTGTACTTCTGCGACCGGATGGCCTCCACCAGGCCGCGCGTCACTTCGGGCTCGCTCATCTCCGGCTGCAGGTCATACGTCGCCACCTTGGGGGATGATACCAGGCGGCGGTCCTCGCCGGCGGGCGGCTCTTCTACCCCGCCGTTGAAGAAGTAGGTGACGTGCGGGTACTTCTCCGTCTCCGCCGTGCGAAAGCTCGCCAGCCCGTGCGCGGCCAGCACGTCCGACAGCTTGTCGTTCAGCGGCTGCGGCGGGAACGCGGCGGGGAGAAGGAAGTCCTCGTCGTACTGCGTCATGGTCGCTACGTCCAGCCGCGGCCGGGCGGCGCCGCGGTCAAAGGCGGCGAACGCGTCGTCCGCCAGGGCGCGGGTGATCTGCCGGGCGCGGTCGCTGCGAAAGTTGAAGAAGATGACCCCGTCGCCGTCCCGCATCCGCCCCAGCGGCTCGCCAGCCTCGTCCACCATCACCCGCGGCTCCACGAACTCGTCCCGTTCGCCGTGCAGGTACGCGTCGGCGATGGCTTCCAGGGGGTCGCGCATGGGCAGGCCGGTGCCGTACACCATCGCATCGTACGCCTTTTGGGTCCGGTCCCAGCGCTGGTCCCGGTCCATGGCCCAGTAGCGGCCCATGATCGTGGCCACCTTGCACCCCTCCCCCGCGCCGCACCGGCCGAAGAGCTCGGTGAGGTACTCGCGCGCGGACTGCGGGGGCGTGTCGCGGCCGTCCAGGAACATGTGCACGCGGACGTGGGGGATGGCGTGCCGCTCGGCCAACTCCACCAGTGCCAGCAGGTGCTCGTCCACCGCGTGCACCCCGCCGGGGCCGATGAGCCCCATCAGGTGCAGGGTGCCGCCGCGCGCGCGGACGGTGTCCAGCATCTGCCGGAAGACGGGGTTCTCCGCGAACTCGCCCGTCTGGATGGCGGTGGCGATGCGCTGCAGCGACTGCATGACCACGCGGCCGGCGCCCAGGTTCAGGTGGCCCACCTCGGAGTTGCCCATCTGCCCCGCCGGAAGGCCCACGGCCGGCCCGTGCGTCGTCAGCCGGGCGCGCGGATAATCACCGTCCGTCCACAGGTGCTTCCAGGTGCGCGCGCGTGCCACGGTGACGGCGTTGTCGGGCGTGGGCTCGCGCAGTCCCCAGCCGTCCAGGATGACGAGGCAAACGCGCGGGGGCGTCGTGTCAGGCATGTTGCAGAAGCGTGGCTGAACGATTGGATTGACAAGCCCGCGAGGCCTCGCGTATAATGGCCTTGATCCCGTTGAATCGCACCGCAACCTAGAGCGCGCCCGGAGGGTTTCGCCACCCCCGGCCGTTCCCGCGCGTTTCGGCGTGGAAAGTCGTTTTTTTCGGCCGCTCCCACTGCCCGTGGCGCCCCGCGCGCCGGCGGGCCTTCCGGACCCCAGCGCCCTTGCGCGCGCCGGCTCCATACGCCGGCCGGTCCGCACGAGCACGATCCCGAAAAGCACAATCCATCGCACCGGGCCCCTCCAGGGACCCGGCCCATCCGCAGTCCGCAGTCTCGCAGGACTCGCACAGGAGTTTCCATGCACCGAAGCCGCCGCACCGCCGCATCACTCGCCGCACTCGCCCTCGCGGGCACCACCCTGGGCATGTACTCGCCCAGCCGCGCCCTGCCCCCGCTCACCTGGTCGTCCCCGACGCCGGGTGTCGTGGTGGAGCATGGCAGCGACGCCGCCGTCCGGGTGGCCAGCCAGGTGTTCGGCCGCAGCGGCCGGCTCCGGGTGGTGCTGTCGGAGCCCAGCCAGACGCTGCAGCTGCCCCTGGAGTGGGTAGACGCGGCCAGCCCGCTGGAGGTTGCGTACAGCTGGGAGCCCGTGGCGGGGACGCAGCTCCGCATGCTCTCCGGCGAAGGCCGGCTGACGCACGGCCTGTTCGCCCCGTCCACGGCGGGGGTGTGGCGGCTGAACCTGCGCGGCACCAGCTGGAGCCAGACGCTGGAGAACCTGTCCGTCATCACCCGCGTTCCGTTCGGCGAAAAGCGCGGCGGCTACCTGAACGGCTACCGCATCGGCACCTACCCCACCGAGCAGCGCTGGCAGGGCCAGGAGTACGCCCCCCCGCCGGGCTTCATCGAAGTCACCCCCGAAAACCAGGACCTGGCCGTCAGCGAGCACTTTCGGCTGCGCAACTTTCTCACCAAGGACCAGTTCGCCGTGTGGCCCAAGTACCTGGCGCTGGACCTTCGGCTCATCGACAAGCTGGAGCTGGTGATCCAGGAGCTGAACGCCATGGGCATCCGCGCCGAGCACGTGGCGGTGATGAGCGGCTTCCGCACGCCGGCGTACAACATCCAGGGGGTGGGTGAAGGTGGCCGCGCGCTGCTCAGCCGCCACACGTACGGCGACGCCAGCGACGTGTGGGTGGACAACGACCGTGACGGCTACATGGACGACCTGAACGGCGACGGCCGCCGCGACACGGAAGACGCGCGGGTGATGCTGCGCGCCGTGAACCGCGTGGAGACGCGCTTTCCCGAGCTAACGGGCGGTGCCGGCATCTACCGCGACAACGGCGCGCACGGCCCGTTCATCCACATCGACGTCCGGGGCAACGCCGCCCGCTGGTAGGCGCGACCTTCGGCTAGACGCCGCCTGCTGGTAAACGGATCGGTGGATGGATGACGACGAGGGCCGGCTCCCGGACGGGGGCCGGCCCTCTTCCGTTGCGGGGCGGATGGAAATCTGCGGGATGATCGATATTCGTGTGCGCTCGAGGTTTTCGTCGGAGGTGACGAGATCTCGGCCCCACGGAAATCGGGCACGGAGGCCGCCTTCCGTCCAGGCGAATG
>DASQZE010000170.1:0-1570 GCA_035638875.1 Longimicrobium sp. | reverse complement strand
AGAGCGAATGAATTCGCCGCAACGACTACACGAAGTCCGCCTGCGCGGACTGTCCGTCGGGGGCGAGTGCAACGCCGACACGGAGCTTGGGTGAAGCTACAATGCGCTGGAGGGTCTTCCCAGCTGCTCCGCCCGCCAGCTCCAACTATCTTGCATGCTAATCTTTCGTGACAATATATTAGATACATCATATTTGCGTTGACTGACGCCGCAGCCTCATTTCACCCTGGAGCAAGCTCATGAAGAAGATCCATCTCGATCTGGATACGCTGGACGTGGTTTCGTTTTCGACCACCGGTACGCAGGAATCGGCACGGGGCACGGTACACGGCCAGAACAGAACAACGGACTCATTCTTCACGCTGGGCGGTCATGACAGCTGTTACGGCATGTGCAATACGATGGAGTACCACACGTGCGGGGAACCCTCGGTGGGGCCGAGTTGTGAGAACTACTGCACTGCGCAGAGCGTCGGCTGCTATCCCCCGGAAGAGACCGAGTTGTGCGGGTGACGGTGCGTTCGTCTCCCACCTGAGTCTCCAAATGGTTGCAAACGGACCCCGGGCCGCGCCGAACCACTGGCGCAGCCCGGATTTCTGGCATGAGGGAAAGATGATCTCGTCCGCTTGTGACGCTGAAACGAGTTCCGTATCATCTTATCCGATCACCATGATCGGTCCGCGTCGGCCCACCTCCCATCCCCAACGTTCCGTGACACGCTCCACACCCCGCATTGCCGCGGCGGCGCTTGCCGCGTGCCTGGCCGTGCCCGCCGCCGCGCAGGAGCCGGCGGACAGCGCGCGCGTCGTGGGCCTGGACGCCGTCGTGGTGACGGCGGACCGCACACCCGCACCGCTGGCCACCAGCACCGCCTCCGTGTCCGTCCTGCGCGGCGCCGAGCTGCGGCGCATGCCCATGCGCTCCCTGGGCGACGCGCTGCGGATGGTGCCGGGCTTTTCCGTCATCGACTTTCACGGCGGCGGCGAGGATCCCAAGCTGACCGTGCGCGGCTTCTACGGCGCGGGCGAGGCGGAGTACGTGAACGTGCTGGTGGACGGCAAGCCGCTGAACGCGCCGCACACGGGCGTGGCGGACTGGGACCTGGTGCCGCTGGCCGCCATCCAGTCCGTGGAGGTGCTCCGCGGCGGCGCGTCGTCCCTGTACGGCGACGCGGCCATCGGCGGGGTGGTGAACGTCATCACGCGCATGCCGCCGGGGAGCGTCCGCGCGCGGGCCACGGCGGGCGACGACGGGGCGCTGCAGTACTCCATGGCCGTGAGCGGCGCCCTGTTCGGCGCGCGGGCGCAGGGGTGGGCCCACCTGTCGCAGGCGGACGGCTTTCGCGACCACGCGGACCGCGACTCGCACGGGCTGGGGCTCACGGTGGACCTGCTGGAGGGGCCGGATGCCTCGCTCTCCCTCTCCGGGATGAGCCGCAGCCGCGACTTCGACGAGCCCGGCCCTCTGGCCGCCGCCGCGCTGGCGGAATCGCGCACGCAGGCATCGCCGCTGTACCGGTTCGACCACACGGACGAGTCGCTGCAGCGGCTTTCGGTGGATGGATCGGCGC